>JAKSBB010000780.1 GCA_022361315.1 Desulfobacterales bacterium | reverse complement strand
CTGACCGGCCAGCCAGGGCGCGATGTGGTCGGCGGTGATGGTGTTGCCCGCGGTGAGCACGCCGGCCCGCTCGCAGATGTTTTGCAGCTCGCGCACGTTGCCGGGCCACTCGTATTCCATGAGCAGGTTGGTCGCCGCGTCGTCGAAGCCCTTGGGATCGCGGCCGTCGCGCAGCGCCTGGCTCATCAAGAAGTGGTCGGCCAGCATCGAGATGTCTTCGCCGCGCTCGCACAGCGCCGGCACACGGATCGGCAGCACGTTCAAGCGGAACAGCAGGTCCTCGCGGAACCGCCCCTCGGCCACCTCGCGATCGAGTGCGCGGTTGCTGGTGGCGATCACACGCACATCGACCTCCATCGTGTACGACGAACCGACGCGTTCGATCTGTTGTTCCTGCAACACGCGCAGCAGCTTGGCCTGCACGGCCGGGTCGACCTCGGAGATCTCATCGAGAATCAGCGTCCCACCGTCGGACAACTCGAACCGTCCCTTGCGGAGCTGCTCGGCGCCGGTGAACGCGCCCTTCTCGTGACCGAACAGCTCGCTCTCCAAAAGCGACGTGCTGAGCGCCGCGCAGTTCACCGCCAGCAGCACCGATTCCTTACGCGGGCTGAGCGCGACGATGCGTCGGGCGACGACCTCTTTACCGGTGCCCGATTCGCCGGTGATAAGCACGGTAGAGTGTGAGTCGGCGATCTGATCGATCTGGCTGCGCAGCTCCCGCATCGGGCCGGACTCACCGATGAGCTGGGTGTGTCGACCGGGCTCGTTGTTGCAGCGCAGCGCCTCGTTCTCGCGCTTCAGCCGGTAGTGTTCGGCGGCGCGTTTGACGGCCACGACCAGCTCGTCGCCATCGAACGGCTTCTGGATGTAGTCGAACGCGCCGTCCTTCATCGCCTGTACGGCCGTTTCGACCGAGGCGTAAGCGGTCATCAGGATGATGGGCAGGTTGGGCTCACGCTCGAGCGCGTGTCGCAGCAGCGACAGGCCGTCCATGCCCGGCATCTTCAGGTCGGTGACCATCGCGGCGGGACGGTGGCGCTCGATGAGTTCGAGCGCGGTCGGCCCATCGGGCGCGGCGATGGGTTGGAAACCGGCGCGGGAGAGCGTGGTGGTCACGCTGTCGCGCATCATCTGTTTATCGTCGACGACGAGGATCCTGGTCATGCGGCTTGACCTCCTTGTGAGGAGCTGTCGGTGGTGGGATTCGGCAGGCAGATGGTAAACACGGCGCCGCCGTCGTTGTGGACGGCGATGGTGCCGCCGTGGGCGTCGATGATGCGGTGCACGATGGCCAGGCCGAGGCCCGTGCCGGTGGCACGCGTCGTGAAGAACGGATTAAAGATGCGGTCGATGTCGTCGGCGTCGATGCCGGGGCCGGTATCACGCAACACAACGGTTGTGCCGGTATCGTTCGACTCGGCAGAGAATCGCAGCGTTCCGCCGTCGGGCATGGCTTCGGCGCCGTTGCGGATCAGGTTGACCAACACCTGGTGGATCAGGTCCGAGTCGGCGTAGAGATCGATGGAGTCTTCGATCGGATCGACCTGGACGGTGTTGGATTCGATCAGGGGGCACACGGTCTGCACGGCTCGATCGATCGCATCAGACAGATCACAGACCAGCGGTCTGGGCCGAAT
>JAKSBB010001126.1 GCA_022361315.1 Desulfobacterales bacterium | reverse complement strand
GTGAAAAGCTTTTTGGTGAAACCAAAGAATTTTTTGCCGACGCGGATATGGAAAAAGTGATCGTGGAATACAACGACACCGAAGCCTTTCCCGGAGAGGAAGATTTCCGTCTGGAAGATGATGATGTTGAGCTTGACGCCCTGCTGGAAGAAGATGGTGATACCAAAGAGGATGAGATCAAAGAGATTGATTCTGACGATGATACACCGACATTTACCCCTGAAGATACTTCTGAACACGAGAATTAAACACCGACATGAAAACAATACTCAGAGATATGGTGCTTCGCGCTGCCCGCAAAGCGTTTGAAGACGGTGCACTGCCGTCTGACCAGGTGCCTGACATGGAGATCGAGACCCCCAAGCATGACGGACAGGGGGATTTTTCAACCAATTTTGCCATGGTCTCCGCCCGGCACCAGAAAATGGCACCTCGCCAGATTGCCCAGGCGGTTGTGGATGCCATGTCACTGGAGGGTGAAGGTGAGGGCCTGCCCATTGCAAAAGTAGAGATCGCCGGACCGGGATTTATCAATTTCTTTTTGTCGGAAGCCGCATGGCATCCGGTGGTTGATCAGGTGCTGGAAGAGGATGAACGCTACGGCCGGTCCGATGCCGGTCAGGGGCAACGGGTCCAGGTGGAATTTGTATCTGCCAATCCCACCGGCCCCCTCCATGTGGGCCATGGCCGAGGTGCCGCTGTCGGCGATTCCGTGGGGAATATTCTGGACTTTGCCGGGTATGATGTTCAAAAAGAGTATTATATCAACGATTCTGGCCGTCAGATCCGGACTTTGGGTACCTCCGTATGGCTGAGGCTCTGCGAGATGGAGGGGAAAGACGTTGCATTCCCGGAGGATTGCTACCAGGGTGATTATATAAAGGAACTGGCCAGGGAGATTCTCGATCTTGAGGGCAGCAGCCTACTGGAAAAAGAGGATGCCGAGGCCATCGAGATCTGTGCCAAATTTGCTGCTGGTAAAATTCTGGAAGGCATCCGCTCCGATCTTCTTGATTTTGGTGTTGAGTTTGACAATTGGTTCAGTGAACAGAGCCTATACGATTCAGAACGGGTCCAGTCCGCCATAAAAACCTTCAAGGAAAAGGGCGTTATCTATGAAAAAGATGGCGCGCTCTGGTTTAAGACCGAAGAATACGGCGACGATAAGGACCGGGTGGTGGTCCGGAACAACGGACTGACCACATATTTTGCTTCCGATATTGCCTACCACGATGAAAAGTTCGAGCGCGGATTTAACCGTGTCATTGATGTGTGGGGTGCTGATCACCACGGTTATATCAAACGGATGAATGCGGCGGTGGAGGCCACTGGCCGTGAAAGAGAGCAGTTTGAGGTGATTTTGGTTCAGTTGGTTAATCTTCTCCGGGGCGGTTCTCCGGTACAAATGTCAACCCGGGCCGGGGAATTCGTCACCCTGAAAGATATTGTGGATGAGGTGGGTACCGATGCCGCACGGTTTATGTTCCTGAGCCGAAGTTATGACTCCGGTCTGGATTTTGACCTTGAACTTG
>JAKSBB010001187.1 GCA_022361315.1 Desulfobacterales bacterium | reverse complement strand
TGATCCTGAGATCCGGCTGGTGTAATTCACTGCAGCCCACCGGGGTGAACCCCCCGCCTTCTATTGCCCGGAGCAACTTCACCTGAAACCCGGCCTCGATTTCGCCGATCTCGTCCAGAAAAAGGCATCCTCTGTCTGCCTTGTCCAAAAGTCCGGCCTTGTCCTTATTGGCACCTGTGAACGCTCCTTTCTTATGACCGAAGAATTCGCTCTCCATGAGATTTGCCGGGATGGCCCCGCAGTTAATGGGAACAAAATTACCGGTGCGCCGGCTACTCATGTCGTGGATGGTCTTTGCCGCCAGTTCTTTGCCTGTACCCGACTCGCCGTAGAGGATGACGTTGTTGTCTGAAGACGCGGCCAGCAGCAGCAGCTCATACACCTCCTGCATAAGCGGACTCTGCCCCACAATATCCCCGAACCTGTGCCGCTCCTCCACACTGGAGCGCAACCGGTTGTTCTCTTCCAGCAAATGGGCCTCGCTGGAGCGCAATGTCTCCTCCATGCGCTTCTGCTCATCAATGTCCGTGATCATGGACTGGCAGAAAATGGAGTTATCCGACAGCTTCACCGGTACATTCACGCTGTGATACCACTTCTTGTCTCTGGGATTCTTCATCTCGAACCGGATGCGGCTGCCCGTGAATACCTGATCAGCCACGCACCAGTGGCACTTGGATGTGCGGTGATGGATGGCCTCATAGCAGACTCTGCCGGTGACATCCCCACCGATCTCCTGGACCAATTTTTCGTTCATGAACCGGACGGTATAGGTTTCGTCGATAAAATAGATAAACCCTTCATACCCCTCCAGAATAGCGCTGTAAAGGGTCTCCCGGTCCCGCAGTTCCTTCGCCTTCTGCTTCAGGGACGTGATGTCGATGATGGAGGCCACGGTGCATCCCGGGTCGGCCAGCAGCCCCACTTTGATGATGATAACCTTTAAGGCGTCATGGCGGTCCGTGATCCGGCATTCGTATTCCACCGGCGCATACCCGTCCCCGGACCGCCGGGCAAAGTGGTAACGCCTTACCATGTCCCGGTCCAGGGGGTGCACAAAATCAGTCCATTTCATCTTGTGTTCAATGGCTTCCCTGGGATAGCCGATAAACTCCTCGAACTTCTCATTGGCCATGGAGATGGTGTGGTCCTGCTCAATAATAATGGAAGGGGCGCCGGAATGGTGAAAGATATCCTGGTACTTGCTCTCGGCCATGGAAAGGGTGGTGGACTGAGCCTCCATCTCCCGCTCCAGCCGGGATCTGCACCGGCGCAACGCCTGATCGGTCTCCCGCTCCCGGGTAACGTTGCGCACCACCGCGATCAGCTCGTCCGGGCCGCACTTTGCCATACGCACCTCGTAGAAGGCCTGCTTGCCTTTCCGTGCCTGGCTGTACTCCAGGTACTTGGTCTTTCCCGTTGCAAAGGCCTTGTTCACTGCGTCGGTAAAGCTTTCGGCGGCGGATCGGGGCATGACATCGTCAATGGTTTTGCCGATGTACCTGTCCATGGGCCGGTACAGGTCGGTGACATTGCCCTCAAAACGGCGGAATACCCGGTCCCTTCCAATGCGGATGATCATATCCGGGACGACGTTCACAATGGTTTTAAGGGATTTGTTCTCTTCACCTTTTGGGGACTGTGGCTGCGGCATGGGGCTCCTTACATGCGAAATAAACCTGATTTTAAATCAAAGTTCGAAGATATGCCAGATCTTTCGTTCTATGTCAAATGTGTCATGCCAAGTGATGGAATCAACAGCCCACCGCCATGGGCATCATTTCATAAGAATTTGATGTGAAAATGAAAGTAAAGGGAGTTCTTGACAAAAACTGCCGGGGCCATCATTTTAGGTAACTTAAGCCGCAGATTTAGAAAGGTAAAATCAAGAGCCGTAAAAATCTTATGGACAATCCCCTGGAGAAACAACTCACCTCCTGGCTGAGACAGCAGAGAAAAACCTGTGGGGTCTATCTCCATTTAACCGTGTTGTCAGGGGTTTTTACCGGCATTTGCCTTGTGGTTCAGGCCTATCTGATTGCCAGAATATTACACGGCATCATTATACTGGAACTCACGAGGTCAGAGTTTAACTTTGATTTCCTGGGACTTATCGGGCTGATACTGCTGCGTACCGTTTTCGCCTTTGCCCGGGAACGCTTTGCCTTCGAAGGCGGTATGCGGCTGCGCCGGGAGATCCGGGGGGCGGTACTGGATAAGCTCAGCCGGCTCGGCCCTGCTTTCGCAGGGGGGAAACCCGCCGGCAGCTGGGCAAGCATTGTTCTTGAACAGGTTGAAGACCTGCACGACTATTATGCACGCTATTTGCCTCAAATGGTGTTGGCCGGTTTTGTTCCCCTGACCATCCTGGCCGCTGTCTTTCCCCTCAATTGGGCGGCCGGACTTTTATTGCTCGGTACCGCCCCTCTGATGCCCTTGTTTATGATTCTTGTGGGCATGGGGGCGGCCACGGCCAATCAAAAGCATTTTAAGGCCCTCTCACAACTCAGCGGCCATTTCATGGACCGGCTGAAGGGGTTGAATACCCTGAAGTTGTTCAACCGGGGGGAGGCCGAACTGAAGATCATTGAGGCGGCCTCGGAATCTTTTCGTAAGAAAACCATGGCTGTCCTGCGCATCGCCTTTCTGAGTTCTGCCGTGCTGGAATTTTTCAGTGCTGTTTCCATTGCCCTGATCGCCGTATATTTCGGTCTGGGATATCTGGGGTACATGGATTTCGGTAATTATGGGGCATCGTTCAGCTTGTTTACCGGGATGTTTGTACTGATCCTGGCCCCTGAATACTATCAGCCCTTAAGGGATCTGGGCACCCATTACCACGCCAAAGCCCAGGCCGCAGGAGCGGCGGAAGAACTGATGAAACTTATGGAATATCAGGTGCCGGGAGAATCCGTCGTTGTTCGGGAAGCCCGGCCGGATGTCCTGTCCCAGGAACAGCCGGTCACCCTTGTGGCAGAGAAGGTCCTCATCAAAAGTCTTTCCGGGACTGTCCTTGCCGGTCCTTTGAGTTTCAGGCTTACCCCCGGAGACCGGGTGGCTGTTGCAGGGCCCAGCGGTGCCGGAAAAACCAGTCTGGTAAACGGAATTCTGGGGTTTTTGCCCTATGAGGGGTCGTTGACGGTCAACGGTGTGGAACTCAATAGTTTGCCCATGGCTGTGTGGCGGAAACATCTGGCCTGGCTCGGTCAGGATCCCATGCTGTTTCAGGGCAGTATCCGGGAAAATGTGGCCCTGGCCGAACCGGAGATGGATGATGCCACCGTAAGGGGATTGCTGGACAGGGCCAGGGTGTTGGACGTTGTGGATGCGCAGGCCTTGGGGGTGGATCATCCCGTTGGGGAGCAGATGACCGGGGTGTCCGTTGGTGTTGCCCAGCGGATTGCGCTGGCCAGGGCGCTGGGGCAGGGGGCCCGGTTCTTCATACTGGACGAACCCACGGCCAGCCTTGACCGTCACAGTGAACAGGCCGTGCTTGAATCCCTGGATGAAGCCATGGCAGATGCATCCTGTCTGATGGTCACCCACCGGCTTGATCAGCTGGGCCGGATGAACAGCATCCTGGTCCTGGACGAAGGCAAAATCGTTCAGCAGGGCAGTTTTGATGAATTAAGGCAGGCCCCCGGACTGTTTCGGCAAATGCTGGAAGGCAAATGGGAGAAGCTCCAATGAAAGCCCTTTTACCCTTCCTCAAATTGTTCCGGCACCAGTGGGGGATGATGCTTTTAGGGCTCGCCCTGAGTGTGGGCACCCTCACGGCCGGTATCGGCCTGCTCTCACTTTCCGGGTGGTTTTTATCCTCGGCAGCCGTGGCCGGCCTGATTCCCGCCGTTGCCCATGCCTTTAATTATTTCACGCCAGGAGCCGGTGTACGTTCACTATCCATGCTCAGAACGATGAGTCGTTACGCAGAGCGCCTGGCAACCCACGAGGCCACCTTCAGGCTGCTGACCCGTCTTCGGGTCTGGGCCTGGCACAGGATATTACCGCTCAGCGCCAAAAACATGCAGGGACTGCGTCAGGGAGAGGTGCTTAATCGTCTGGTGGCGGATATCGATACTCTGGATCATCTCTACCTGAGGCTTGTGGTACCGGTAACGGCTGCGATGATGATGCTTTGCGGACTTTTTGTCTTCACGGCATGGATCGACCTGGAACTGGCCGTCATTCTCTGTACCTGCCTGGCGGTGATCTGGCTGATCCTGCCCTGGGGTTTTTACCTGGCGGGTCGCAGACCGGGCATCCGGCAGCTTGAAAGCAAACGTGTGCTTCGGGTCCGGATTCTTGAATTTGTACAGGGCCTTGCGGAGGTCTCCCTGTTCGCTGCCACTGACCGGTTCCGGGAAGCACTGTCCCGTTCAGAAGAGCGATTGTTAAACAGTCAGCGGGCCATGGCCACGGTGGCTGCACTGAGCCAGGCGGTCCTGGTACTCAGTCACGGTCTGGTGGTGACAGGAATGCTCTACGCCGCTGCAGACGGCGTGGGGGATCATCAGCCGCCGGGGCCTATGCTGGCAATGGTTACTTTTATGGCTTTGGCCTGTATCGAAATGCTGATGCCGGCGGCGGTGGCCTTTCAGCATTTATCCGCCTGTGTCAATGCGGCCGGGCGGGTCAATGATCTTGCCGGCCAGTCACCTGCCGTTGTGTTTGGGAGCCGGAAAAGCCACTCTGTTACCAGCGGGAAACTGGAATTATCAGGCCTTTTTTTCACGTATCCGGGGGGAGGGCAGAAGGTGTTGAATAACATCAATCTGGTTCTGAAGGTCGGAGAAAAAACAGCCCTGATTGGAAAAACCGGGTGCGGTAAATCCACTCTGTTGTCGATGCTCACCAGGGAATGGGAGCCGGATGCGGGCCGGATTTTACTGGATGGCACTGAGATCAGCAGTTATAGCCGGCAGGCGCTGACCGCAGGCATTTCTGTTGTCAGCCAGCGCGTATATCTGTTCAGCGGTACCCTTCGGGACAATCTGGCTATGGCATTGCCTGACAGCAGAGAAATCTTAGGTGATGAAGATCAAAGGCGGTTAGATCAGCAACTCCTCAATGTGCTGGAGAAGGTGGGATTGTCTGCATTGCTCCGGGGGGAAACCCCTCTGGATACCTGGATCGGTGAAGGGGGACGGCAGCTTTCCGGCGGTGAACGACGCCGTATCGGGGTTGCAAGGGTCTTGCTCCGTGATGCGCCGTTGCTCCTTTTAGACGAACCCACGGAAGGCCTGGATAAAGGTACGGAAAGAGATATCCTTGATCTGTTGTTTGATTTTGCCCAAAAGCGGACCGTTCTCATGATCAGCCACCGGCTGACCGCCATGGCACGGATGGACACCATCCACCTTATGGAGGGGGGAAGACTCAGGGTGTCCGGATCCCATGCGCAATTGCTGGCTGAAGATCCCTATTATACCAGTCTTCATAAGCGACTAACTTAGGCCCCTTTGGGGTCCAGCATACCGGCCATTTGTCTGTCCTTTTGTTCCCACAAGGTGTTTATCCAGTTTTGGAACCCTTCCCTGAATTCCGGATCATTGTCGTAATCGCCGAGGATCTCCGGTGCTATTGCCATTTTTTCAACAGCCATCTTGATATGGAGGGCCCTGCCGCAGAGAAAATCCCAGAAACTCGGCACACCGCCGGGATAGGCGATGGTGACATTCACGATATAATCAAAATAGTTCCCCATTACGCCCAGTACAAAGGCGATGCCTCCGGCTTTGGGTTTTAGCAAATGTGCATAGGGTGAGTGCTGTTTTGCGTGTTTACCGGCTGTAAATCGCGTACCTTCAACAAAGTTCATCACGGCAATGGGACTGTTTTTAAATTTCTGGCATGCCTTTTTTGTAATCTCCAGGTCCTTCCCTTTTAGATGGGGATTCTTTTTCAGGAAGGCTTTGGAGTAGCGTTTCATGAAGGGGAAGTCAAGTGCCCACCAGGCAAGCCCCATAAGCGGTACCCAGATCAACTCTTTTTTTAAAAAGAATTTGATATAGGGAACCCTGGATAAAAGATTCGTCTGAAGCACAAAGATATCCACCCAGGACTGGTGATTGGATATTACCAGGCACCAGTCGTTTTGCTTGAGCTGATCAAGCCCTGTCACCTCCCAGCGGATCCGGTTGAACAAACTGAAATTCCATGCATTCATCCGTACCCATTGATTTGCGATAAGAATCAGAAGTTTGCTGAGGCTGTTTCTGACATGCGGCAGGGGGGTGATCAGTTTAACAAGGGCAATCAGCATCAGCGGAATAAAAATGAGGATGGTGTTGGCGATGATCAGGAGCAGTGACAGTGCCCCTTTTAACCGGGCAGGTAAAAAATCCAGCATAGGTGTCCTAAGTTTCAGGTTGCGGTTCCAAAGAGTCGGTTTAACAGCCTGTCTGAACCGTCATACTGTCATACACAAAACAGACTCTGTTCACAATTTTTTTCGGGACCTGCATGGTTTTGGCATCCCAAAGAAGGGTCAGATTCTTGAAAAAGCAGGCCTAAGGGTTTCCCCGATTGTTTTTTCCCGGGCAATTGACTATGAAGTAAGTGTTCCAATGTATCATTCGTTTTCCCCGATTCCATACGGGGGGATTTCTTAAATCCGAATCAATGGCGCAGAAATGCGTTGGTTTCTATGGTTCATGTTTCCTAACTCCCTACCAGAAAGGAGAGATTTCATGTCAATTCGCGTCAATATCTATCCGAACACAGGCAAACATCCGACGATTGAGTTTTCCGATAAGGACCGGCCAAATACCGGCATCTGTTTCTCAGGCGGCGGATCACGGGCCATGACCTGTGCCTGGGGACAGCTGACAGGTTTAAAGGGACTCGGAATAACGGACCGGGCCAGATACATATCTTCGGTGTCCGGCGGCACTTGGGCCTCCGCTGTATTCAGCTATCTTCCCGGGCACATCACGGACGGTGATCTTCTGGGGGATTACGTGCCCCCGGAACACCTGTCCCTTCAGGGAGGCAAGGGCAAGCTGGATGTCAATACCCTGAGTGAGCACAGTATGGGCAAGGCGCCCGCCGGGATGAGCGTGGCTGATCTTGTGGAGGAATCCGTTCTCTTTCTGCTGTTCCATCCCAAATCAGATCACAAATGGCTCTGGGCTTATCTGGTGGCTGAACATATTCTCGAACCTTATGGGTTGAGAGCGGAAGGGAAGGAACCGTGGTCCTCTTCCAGGTATTTTTCCCTGTCCCGGGGATATGCAGGTGATTGCTTTCCCAAAGGGGCACCATCCCTGACCGATTTTTTCTTTACCCGGTCCGGCCGGCCTTTTGTGATCATGAACAACAATCTGATGGAAGAAGCAGGTACATCAGACGATAAAGGCAGAAATATTGTCCAGCTTCCCGGGCAGGTCACTCCGGTATCCGGCGGTGTGCCGGGTAAAACTCCGGACGGTGGGATCACCGGAGGCGGGACGGTTGAGTCCTACGGATACTGCTCGCAGCTTGACCAGTCTTCCGGTATCCCGTCTCCTGCGAAAGCAGATATATCTCAACCCTATTCCCTGATTGATATCGTAAGTACGTCCAGTGCTTTTTTTGCGGAAACCATCGCCCGGTATATCCGGGATGAAACCCGGGACAAGGATAAGAAAAAGGCACTTGTGGGAAACATCGAGAAAAGATTGGGCACCTCCCACAGGAACCGTCTGCTGGACAAGGCGGAAAAAGACCTTCCCCACCTCAAAGGTATCGAAGAAATTATTGAACATGAACTGGAAAATATGGTGTTGGACAGCCTGTCGTTTCTGCGGGATATTGTACCTTCATACAACTATTGGTCCGTGACCGACCCCAGCACCAACCGGGAAATCGAGTATACCGACGGCGGCACCCTTGAGAATACCGGTATCCTGGGGCTACTGGCCCAGACGGATACGGGAGAGGCAGATCAGGCGCCGCTTTACATTGCCGCCTTTGACAATACGTCCACCCCGCTTGAGAAAAAAACGATAGAGGTTCGTGAAGGGAAGGGTGTGAAAAAGGAAGAAAAGACCATCGCCGGTGGACAGGCTGCGCCCCTTTTCGGTATTGATTTTACCGAAGATACCGGTGTTTATCAGTCTTTTACCGATGCCCAGAAAGATCCTGACAATGCGTCCTTTGCTCCCCAAAGCCTCATCCAGGTATTTGACAATCCGGGACCCAAAGGCCGCGCACCTTTTGATATTCTGGTGAAGCAGCTCTGGACGTCGGGATGCGGTGCCGGGGGGGAACAGGTACCGGATGAGGGTGATGCCAACACCGCGGCTCCCTTCTGTATGCTGGAACTCACCACTGTGGCAAATACGCTTGCCGGGATCAGTCCGGGGCGGGTGGTCCACCTTCTCTACATCCAGAATGCCAAGATGCTGAACTGGCAGAACCGGATCGGCGACAAAGACCTGGCTGAGGAGATCGCCAAAGGTCAAACTGAGGAGAAAGATCCCTCTGGCCCCTTCAAAAACTTTCCCTACTACAATACATTTTTTAAAATCGGCCTTGATCCCAAGGAATCCAACAGCCTTGCCCAGATGTGGGCATGGGCCGTATCCGATGATTCAAGCGCCCTGAAGGCGACCCTGAAATCATTTTTTGAGTCGGCATCCGCCGCCGGTTAGTATACAATAGGCGGGGAGCCAACGCTCTCCGCTTATCCAAATCTCAGCCGGATTGCGGGATACGCCACCGTTTCGATTCCCCTTTTCTTTAAATTCAGAACGTTGTGGATGGATCTGTAATCTGTTATAAAAAATCATTTTAACACCACTAATTTTAATACAATTATAAGGGTCCATCAGATGTTATTTTTCGACATAGACAACACGTTGCTCGATCATGATAATGCAGAATCTTCGGCAGCTCTGGCAATATATGCTCAAAACAGGTCATTGCGGGATTTATATTCCGAAGAGGAATTTCCCAATATCTGGAAAGAAAATGCCGGGGGTGTTTACAAAGAACATACGGACGGTAAACTTTCCTTTGAGCAGCGGCAGAGAGAGGGCGTTAAAGCCATTTTCAAAAATACTCCCGGTGAAAGTGAAATTGACGCCATACTGAATGACTACCTTGCCGTCTACGAGGAAAACTGGCAGCTCTACTATGATGTGCTCCCTATGCTTGCGAAATACAAAGA
>JAKSBB010000011.1 GCA_022361315.1 Desulfobacterales bacterium | reverse complement strand
GAAGGTCACCCGGACACCGTCTTGCGCATCCGCCACCTCTCCCCCCAGTTCCTGCCCTACGGCGGCAAGATCCAGTGTTTTCAGTTGCTTCAGGTAATCTTCGTAGTGCCGCTCAAATACCGGAGATGCGTCTGTCATAATCGGTCTTCCTTCTGTTGAATTCCTGATCCGTTAGATGCCTAGCAGCCAGCATCCTACCCCTGTCCCCGGTGAAAATCAAGGTGTCCCTTTTACAGGCCTGCCGTCTTTTAAAACAGCGGATACCTGTGCTATACTGGCCTATACCGTTGGATATATCCCCCCAAATTTAGTTGGTTTGTGAGTACCGCACAACAACTGCGAAGATGCCCGAACAACAGAGAGAGGACGACGATATGAAAACCGATTATGCTGCTCCGGAAAGGGCCACAGATGATCAGCTCCAGGCGGATATCAACGATATCCGGACACTGGATCTGGTCCGGGAACTCACCGAGATCATACCGGATGCCTTTGTGATCCTGAACATCTACCGGCAGATCGTCTACTGCAACCCGACCCTGCTCACCCTCCTCTCCCTTTCCGGCCCGGACCCTATCCTTGGCAAACGCCCGGGGGAAGCGCTGAACTGCGTTCACGCCAAGGAAATTGAAGACGGGGGCTGCGGCACCAGCAAACACTGCAAATACTGCGGCGCGGTGAATGCCATTCTCAACAGCCAGGACACACCGGGAGAGGTCCAGACAAAGGAGTGCCGGCTGGTGGCCGGCGCCCAGAGCCAGGCTTTTGATTTCAGTGTAAGGGCCAAGACCCTTTCCCTTTTTGACCGCCACTTTACCCTGCTCATCGTTCAGGATATTTCTGCGGAAAAACGCCGCACCGTCATGGAACGGATCTTTTTCCACGATATTCTCAACACGGCCGGCGGTATTCAGGGCCTGGTTGAACTGATGCAGGAGGCCACCCCTGAAGAACTTGACGAATTTCTCAATCTGGCCGAGGCCTCAACCATTACCCTGGTGGAAGAAATACACGCCCAGCGTGATATCCTGGCAGCGGAGCAAGGCAGGCTCCACCTGGATACGCATCATCTTAACGCAGCAGATCTGTTGAATCAGGTCATGGCCACCTATAAAAAACACCCCATTGCCGATGGAAAAAGTATATTTATACAGCCGGGGGCTGCATCCACGGATTTCCTCAGTGACCCCAGGCTTTTGACACGGATCATCGGCAATATGGTGAAAAACGCCCTGGAGGCTGAATCCCCCGACGCCATCATCACCATGGGGGCAGATGTACAGGACAATGAGATCGAATTCTGGGTCCAGAACCCTTGTGTCATGTCCGAAGAAGCCCGGATGCAGATTTTTCAGCGGTCTTTTTCCACCAAAGGAAAAGGCAGGGGCTTGGGGACTTACAGTATCAAACTTCTGGGAGAAACCTATCTTGGGGGAAATGTAGGGTTTGCAAGCGAAGAACCCGACGGCACCCGTTTCCATATACGGCTGCCCCTGGGGATTTAAGCCACCTCATTCATGCCCCGGACAGGTAGAAGATTCCCTGTGACAGGCCCGTTGTCTATCCAATTGGAGCCTGGCCACCTGGCATCTGACGGTGCGGAAAAGATTTGCCAAAACCAACAGCACCAGACACCAGAAGATCACCCAGGCTGTGGTGTCAAACCGGGATTCTCCGGCCAAGGCAGCATAAACATAGGGCAACAGGGTATTGATGATAACGATCATGCCCCAGCCGAGCACCCTTGGCCATGCCAGAATCTGGCCGGCCAGGGCGTTAACCAGCCGGGCAAGACCGATGATGAAGGGCGGCACGGTGACCATGTCAAAATAGAGAAAAATCAGGGGATCAATGCCCTTGCTGCGCATCAGATCCCCGAACACCCAGTACTTGAGGATATCGTACCCCCATAAGAAGCAGACACCGCCGAGTTCATGGGACTTCCGGATTGTCAGGGACACTTAGATGTTTTCCTCCACCACCTGGAAGGCAATTTTGGAATCGGTGACGGAACTTCTGCCTGCATGGAGAAAGGATAATACCCAGACCCCTTGAAGGAAAAGAATCATCCCTGCAGACCACAGGGCGCCAAGACCTTTGTCCAGCGAAATGGCTGCTGTCCGGGTTTCCGGGAAGATGACCAGCATCAGGGCGATATAGGCAATGGCCACCAGGGCCATAATCTGGTACATGGAAAACGTCCTGTCCCCCCGGTAGTCGGCCCGGTAAAACTCGGAAACCACCCGCCAGACCTGGGTGACCAGCATGGTTTCGATCAGGGCCAGCCCGGCCATGCCCTCCAGAAACAGCCAGACACCAACCAGACCGGAAACCGCATAAATCACCGCTGTGATCATCTGGATGGGAATCATTTTTTCCCCGTCCAGACCGGAGGCATAGGCCACCTTCTTTGTCTTCCCTGTGAACACCACGTTAAACCGGGAAAAAATCTTCCGGGTCCGGGGTGAGCACTGGGACAAGGGTTTTCCATAGCAGCAGCCAAAGCTAAGACAGGCCAGGCGGCCCAGGGATTCCCCAATGGTATAGGCGATGCTGACACAGGCCATCATGACGGCCACAGGCACATAAAATCCATAAGTATCCCCCAGGGTCTGGTTAACCAATGCAATGAGCCAGGGAGCGGCTACAGCCCCGGCAAAGACCGCCCCCCCAACGGTCAGGGTGCCGTTCTTCTTTTCAACGATACCGGCAATAATCTTTGAGGCCGGGATGGTGATTCCCAGCAGCAGTATGGTAATCAGCACAAGGGCCGGGATGGGCACCTGGGCGGACGCCGCAAGGACGATGGCGATGGCCACCCCGAAGGTATAGGCGTTGGCGGAGAGCAGACCGTACCAGGTCAGATTCAATCCTTTCCATTCCCCTTGGCCGCATTTTTTCATGGGCAGGGCTGCCACCATCTGCCAGCGTTCTTTGGGCAGGGTTACAAATCCCCATCCCAGGACTGTAAAAATGATGGTTGCCAGGATGATGATAAATACAGGTAGGCTCATGGGTATTTTCCTTTATCAGAGATGTTAGGGTCTGCTGTCCGCCCGCCGGGCAATCTCGGATCTGACCCGGAGGTCTGTTTCCACCAGGGGGCGGCCAAATCCGGCTGAAAACCTGCTGACCGCATCTTTACGGTTTAAATTATCCAGAAGATCTTCTGAAAATTGTATCCTATCCTTTTGAAAAATCAGGATGGTGGTGGAACTGCCCGGCCTGAACAGACTTTTGGGGCACCCCTTATGCAGGAACATACCGGGAGCCACATCTGCTGGATCATGATAGCGGTCCCGGCTGTAACATTGAACGATTCTGCCAATCATCATGGCCACCACTTCCACCATGGCCACCAGACCGATACCGGTCCCCCCGGGAACATCGGTATTCATTACCGTAACCACCCGCCTGTTTTTTGAATATGGGGTCACCTCCCGGACCACCGCCCCGGGGTTGCAGGAGTGGTAGCACCCGTCGATTTCATAGATATCTTCAACACGGCCGGCCACCGGGGTGTGGTTGAAGTGATATTTATCCGGGGTCAGCCGGCAGACGGCATAATCCCCGTCTTCAAATGCCCGGCGCCAGGCGGATTTATCCGGCCCCACCAACTCGGAAAAACCAAAAAATTTATCTTTGATGAATAGGGCCTTTTCTCTGGCAAAGGATCCCATCAACACCCGGGAATCCGCCGGTGATACCACGGCGCCCTCATCCCCGGGCATGGGACGCAGGTCCCAATACCGGATATGGCGCTCGAATACCTTCCGGTAGGAATCCAGGGCAGCCGGATCACCGTCCATTTCGGACAGGTCGATACCGTGGGAAGCCATGAAGGCATCCTGATTTACAGGCGGCCGACGAAAGGGGAAATCATAGGAGACCGCCCCTAACAGGGCGGACATCTGCCGGGACACAAGGAGATTAAATACCACCGAGGCATTTTCCCTGACCGAGGCGTAGATGGCATTGACCACCGGATCTCCCACCAGGGTTTCGGTGCGGACCTCACCTGTGTCACGCGCTATATACTGATGTTTCATTTATTTTATATTCTCATCCCAGGTCTGCATGTCCCTTTGAACCACCAGGATAATCAGATAGATCAGCTTTTTCAGACGGTCTGCATCATATGTTTCATCCACGAAATCCTGGCGCATGCGCTTTAGAAATTTGAACATATCCTCCTTGCCCAGGATCTGGTTGATGGCATTCCCGTAGGCGGCATCCCTGTACCTGGCCCAGAGGTCCATTTTTTCAAAGGATTTTTCAAGCTGGTCAAACCCCTGGCTGACGTGGGACTGCCTCAGGTTTTTGACGTAATATGCTTCTGCCCGGGTATTAAACTCCCTGCCCCTCATGCCCATGGGTTTACCGTTCTCATCCCCCAGGATGCCGGAACTCAAACGCCCCCAGGCGGCATTCATCTCCGGCCGGTTGATCCGTTTTTCAAGGTCATCCAGCACCGGTCCCATCTTAAAGGCCTCCACCAGATCGCTGCCGTCCCTCCGGATCATCGCGATGAGTGCCCGTTGGTATTCCCTGACCAGTACCCGGGTGAACCCCGGATACCTGCGGCTGAACCGTGTCTTTTTGGCGGTTTCCAGAATCTTCATAAGGAAACGGTTCCGGGTTTTGGAACTCACATAGAAGGTGGGGACCCCAATGGCCGTGCAGAAGAAGACCTGCCGCCGCTCGCTCTCTATGGCTGGAGAATCGGGAATCATACCGTGGTCCACAGCTTTGGAAAAAATATACTTTTGTGCCAAAGCTGTGATCAGCAGTTGCAGATCAGCGGCCCCGCCCATATCCCCGGGTATATTTTCAAAGACGGAGAAATACCGGTGCTCGAACCCGGAATACCCAATCTCATGAAATTTCCGTAACCGTACCAGTTGATACAGGGGCATGCGCTCGTCAAACACCCCCATTTCCGTCAGGTCTTTTCTCAGGCGTTCTTCGCTGTCCGGGCGGCCGTCCAGAGCGGGACTTTCAAAGGTAGACATCACCGAGGTGAAATAATCGATAAGCCGGCCGTCCGGAATAAAATCCCCTTTGAGTTGAAAGGCATTTGAAATAAGCCGGTCCAGCCACACCGGTCCGAAGGGGGTCAGAGCCTGACCCATAATCTTCAAATCGGCCTTCTTTTTCCACCGCCGCCATATCATCCGCAGGTGGGTGTTCGTCAGTTCATGGGGCAGAAATCCCAGTACCCGCTCGGGATGGAACTCATCAAATTCCAGGCGGTGAGGTGCGGCACTGTAGGTGGTGGCAAAAAGCGGCAGGAAGTGCTCCCAGATCTTGATGCACAGATCCCCGGTGAACTTTTCATCCACCGGGGTGAGCCCCGCCCCCCCTTCTGCCATGAGACCGGACAGCTTCAGGCTGCCCATGCTCACATGGGTGCCGTTGTTGGCCAGGCTGACGTTAGAGGTATTTGGCAACACCACCAGGTTGGAATTGATAATGCCGGCTTCCTTAATCTTTGTCACGGCATTGAGCTGGCTTCTGGACAGCACCTTGTGACAGATGCTCATATAGATCTTTTTGTCTTCACCCTTGTCCCAGCCGGACAGGCAGGGGCTCATGAACAATTCCCGGTAAAACGCATCCGAAATCACATCGTTGAGCCGTTTGGTATCGTTTGGCGGCGTCGCCGAAAAGAAGACCTTGACGGTCTGACCGTTCTCCCGAAGTGCGAATTTTTCACCGGCATAGGCCACCAGGGCCTGGGTCAGAAGAAAACGGATCAGGGTTTCGGCCGCCAGCCGCCCCCCAATGCCCCCCGCGGTCTCGGATTTCACCGGATAGAAGGAGAAGAGTTCCGG
>JAKSBB010000595.1 GCA_022361315.1 Desulfobacterales bacterium | reverse complement strand
GTTTCGGTCTGCCACCAGGTATCCACGATGGGGCAGCGTTCCTTGCCCACATTGGTATGGTACCAGCGCCAGGCCTCCGGGTTGATTGGCTCGCCAACGGAGCCGAGCAGCCTCAGGGATGAAAGATCATACTTTGCCACCCATTCTTCCCCCTGGGCCATCAACGCCCGGATCGCTGTAGGAGCGGTATAAAACTGGTTGACCTTCCACTTGTCCACAACCGCCCAGAACCTGCCGGGATCCGGATAGGTGGGAATGCCTTCGAACATGAGGCTGGTGGCGCCCTGGGACAGGGGACCGTAAATAATGTACGAGTGACCCGTTACCCAGCCGATATCCGCCGTACACCAGTATATGTCGCCGTCATGGTAATCAAAAATATATTTAAAGGTGGTCCCGGTGTAGACCATATAGCCGCCCACGTTGTGCTGAACACCTTTTGGTGTGCCTGTGGACCCGGAGGTATAAAGGATGAAAAGGGGATCTTCCGCATCCATCCATTCCACCGGGCAGTCCTTGGGCTGTGTCGAGGCTGCCTCATGCCACCAGACGTCACGGTCCGGATACATTTCCACTTCGGAACCGGTCCGTTTCACAACAAAGCAGGTCTCAACCTTATGGCCCTTCTCTTCGCACATGGCCAGGGCCGCATCGGCGTTACCCTTCAGTGGCACTGCCTTGGCGCCGCGCATCACACCGTCGGTGGTGACCAGCACCTTGCAGAAAGAATCCATGATCCGGTTAGCGAGGGCTTCGGAAGAAAAACCGCCGAAAACGATGGAGTGGATGGCACCGATCCTGGCACAGGCCAGCATGGTGACCGCAAGTTCCGGCACCATGGGCATGTAGATGGCCACCCGGTCTCCTTTGCCCACCCCTCTTTCCTTCAAAGCATTGGCAAACTGGCAGACTTTTTCATGGAGCTGACTGTAGGAGATCTCCAGGTCTTCGCCCACATTGTTCCCCTCCCAGATCAGGGCTGTCTGATCCCCCCGGGTGGCCAGATGACGGTCCAGGCAGTTATAGGTGATGTTGGTTTTGGCGTTCTTAAACCACTCGATGAACACCGGCCCTTTGGAGATACTATAGTTAAAGTCCCTGACCTTGTCCCACTTTTTTTCCCAGTAGAACTCGTCCGCGATCTTGCCCCAGAAGGCTTCGGGATCATCAATGGACTGCTGGTACATTTCCTTGTACTGATCGATGTTCTGAATCCAGGCATTCTTGCGAAACTCGTCCGGTGCATGAAATTTGTACTCACTCATAATGATCTCCTTTTAATTTTCGTTATGTTAAGATTACAGGTTCAGCAGCTTAATTTTTTTCAGGAACAGCAACGAAGGAATCATCTTCAACCGCTTCGGGTGCCTTGGTCATCAGGGCCAGCACAGCACCGGTAAGCAGCAGCCCGGCAGCCAGGATATAGGCCATTTTAGGGCTATTGGTATATGCCACGATCATCTGGGAGACCCTGGGGAAGACAAATCCGCCGACACCCCAGGCAGAGAATACCAGGCCGTAATTGGCACCGAAATTCTTCATGCCGAAATAATCTTTGGTGGCTGATGGGAACAGGGAGAGGTTGGAGCCGTAGTTGAATCCGATAAAGGTGGCAGCCAGTACCAGGAGCACGATCTGGCCGGGTGTAATGAACAGGAGAGAGAAGATGACGATGGCCTGGAAGAGCAGCATGATAAAGAGTGTATTTGCCCGTCCGATCCTGTCGGAAAGCATGCCCGCAACCACACGGCCGGATGCGTTACCCACGGCCATGAGAGCCACAACAACCCAGGCAAGGGATCCCATACCGGACTT
>JAKSBB010000778.1 GCA_022361315.1 Desulfobacterales bacterium | reverse complement strand
TTTTCACGCGCAAGGAGCGTCATTATGTCCGTTCATTTTATTATTGCATTCTGTGCCACCGTATTTGTGGCTTCCATTATTCCCGGGCCCAGCATGCTGCTGGCCCTGACCCACGGCATGCAGCACGGCGCCAGAAGAACCATGGCCTCTGCATTGGGTAACGTGGCAGTCACCATGGTGCAGGCCCTGGTGTCCATCGTAGGGCTGGGTACGATTTTATTGGCCTCTGAGACGGTGTTTATGGTTATCAAATGGGCCGGGGCCGCCTACCTGGTCTATATGGGGATATCCATTCTCCTGTCTTCCGGCTTGGGTATCTCTGCGGGTAAAGCCAACGGGGAAACGCCTGTCAAAACCCCGTTACGCAAACTCTTTGTCCAGTCTGCCATGGTTACGGCGGGCAACCCCAAAGCCATTGTGTTTTTTACTGCGGTCTTCCCCCAGTTCATCCATCCGGAATCAGGCTACCTGGTCCAGTGCAGCCTGATGCTGGCCTTGATGGCCCTCATTGCCTTTGTCTGCTTTATGCTCTATGCCCTGGGCGGCCAGAAGATTGTGGCGGTATTCTCCCGGGCAGCCGTCGGCCGCTGGATAAAACGAGTCATCGGCGTCAGCTTTATCGGGGCCGGCATCGGTCTTGCGGCCAGCCGTCGATAGGGCCCGGTTATGGTAAAATTCCGGATCGGTCGAAAAGAAAGTAGAGACGGAACAGATTCCCATCGTAAATCATCCCCCTGGATGTGGCGGATTACCGGCCTTATCCTGGCCGTTGTTGTTTTTTTCATGGTAGGTCCTGAAGTAAAAATCGATACAACAATCCATCCCATGAACCTTCCCGAAAATCTGGACGACTATCTGAAAACATCGGAGAACAGGTTCTCCGACATTATTCCGGGAACGGAAAAGACCATCCTCTGGGCCGGTGAGCAGGGGGCTCAGACTGAACTTGGTATCGTTTACGTCCACGGTTTTTCCGCCACCCGGCAGGAAACCGCCCCCCTTTGCGATGTGGTGGCACGAACGCTTAGAGCCAACCTGTTCTACACCCGCCTGAACGGCCACGGCAGGACCGGAGAGGCGCTGGCAGAAGCCAATGTTAACGCCTGGCTCAACGATGCTGTGGAGGCTTTTGAGATCGGCCGGCGTATCGGCAGGCGGGTGATTCTGGTGGGGACATCCACCGGCGGCACGGCTCTGACATGGCTGGTTGATTGGGCTGCCGAAAACGGCCGGGCCGATACCATTGCCGCCCTGATTCTGATATCCCCCAATTACGGGGTGGCAGATCCCACCGCTGTGGTGCTGACCCTGCCCTGGGGAGGGCAGATCGCTGAATTGTTTGTGGGCAAGGAACGGCACTGGGAGGCTGAAAATGAGCTTCAGGAAAAGTTCTGGACCAACCGGTATCCCACCCGGGGACTGTTACCCATGATGGGGCTGGTCAACCTGGTGAACGGCATTGATCTGTCCGGGATAACCTCGCCGGTTCAGGTCTTTTACAGCCCTGAGGATCAGGTGGTTTCTGTGGCGAAGATAGAACAGGCCTTCGCCGCCTTTGGCAGTTCCCGGAAGCAGCTTGTTCCGGTGACTGATACCACAAGCGAAAGCCGTCATGTCCTGGCCGGTGACATCCTTTCCCCCGGCACCACGATACCCATCGCCGAAAAAATACTCCGGTTTATTTCTCTGCAATAATACCAAAACAGGTCGTTTCCCTTTTTTTATGGAAAATCACCTGTTTCCCTTCGATATAAATCCCATAGGCATAATTGTGTACGTCCATTCTCCGCTTCACACGGGGACGTCAGAGGTGTATCCGGGCGTATGTATGGGGGGCGCGCATGGCCGACCATCGTCGGCCCGCAGGGAACGGAATAGGTATTTGGCAGCAGAGGGAATATGAGTCGAATGGTGAAGTGGTTTGTAACGGCGGCTGTGATTTTCATCGCAGCATCGGCAACAACGTATACCCACGCAGAAAACCGCACGGCACTGGTGATCGGCAACGGTGATTACCTCAAATCCCCCCTCATAAATCCGGTGAATGATGCAAAAGATATGGCCGCCGCCCTCAGGGACCTGGGGTTTGACGTTGTGCTCAGGACCAATCAGAACAGGGCCGGCATGCAGGCGGCCGTGGACCGGTTCGGCGATCTTCTCAAACAGGGCGGTGTCGGCCTTTTTTTCTACGCCGGTCATGGGGTTCAGGTGGAAGGCGTCAACTATATGGTGCCTGTGGAGGTCCGGGCATCGGGCATTGCAGATATTAAATCCCAGGGCCTTCAGATATCCAGTGTGCTGTCTGCCATGCAGGCCGCAAAGAATGATCTGAACATCGTGATTCTGGATGCCTGCCGCAACAATCCGTTTCAATCCGTCCCGGGCATCTCCAGGGGACTTGCCCTCATGGATGCCCCTAAAGGGTCATACATTGCCTTCTCCACCCGGCCTGGCGCTTTGTCCGGCGACGGCTTTGCCCGGAACGGCCTCTATACATCCAAGCTGCTCAAGCATATCCGGACACCCGGCCTGAATCTGGTGGATCTGTTCATGAAGACGAGGAATGAGGTGCTGGCCGCATCAGACGGCACCCAGGAACCCTGGGACAACCATGCGCTCCGCCGTCATTTCTACTTTGCTCAGAAAGGCTATAGAAAAGAAATGGTGGTGACGTCCCATAATGGTGAGCCGGTAAAGGTGGAGCAGTTCGTCCCTGTGAATACCACCGGTGGTATTGTTGCAGAACGGGAAGCGGCTGAAAATGAAGATGATGTTTATGTCTACTATCCTGAAGGGTCTTCCCCTGGAGTGCAGGCTTCTGTTGATACACTGTCGTCCACATCCTCTTCTTCTGGCAGCCAGAGAATAAAATCAAGACCACGCCCCCAATCGAGCACCGATGCAGGGCCTTTGGCCTGGCTTCGATGGTTGTTCAGCGCTAAGAAAACCACCTATTACCGCTCTTCAGGCCCGGATAATACCGGTGGCGGGTCGGAACGTAGTTCAACCAGCAGTGTGGCCAACGGAACCGGCAGTGAGACCGAGGCTGATTCAGGTGGTGGTTCAGACAATGCTGCTGATAACGGACGTGGAGGCAATGGCAGGGGAGGAAGAGGCGACGGTGGCGGACGGGGTGGTAATGGTGGCGGCGGCAACGGTGGTGGGGGAGGCAATGGCGGCGGCGGCGGAGGAGGAGGAGGAGGAGGAGGTGGTGGTGGTGGTGGTGGCGGTGGTGGTGGCGGTGGT
>JAKSBB010001225.1 GCA_022361315.1 Desulfobacterales bacterium | reverse complement strand
TTTTTGTGAATACCAACCTGGCGGCTGCTGCCGGTGCTGTCTTGGCCATGATCGTCTCCTGGATGAAGTTTGGAAAGCCTGAAGTAGGCATGAGCCTTAACGGCGCGCTTGCCGGGCTCGTGGGGATAACTGCCGGATGCGCCAATGTCACCCCCGGCAGCGCCGTCATCATCGGTGCCGTCGCCGGCATCCTGGTGGTCTTTTCCGTTCTCTTCTTTGAGCGGATCAAAATCGATGATCCCGTGGGCGCCATCTCCGTTCACGGTGTCTGCGGTGCCTGGGGGACGCTGGGCGCCGGTATCTTTAACATCGGCGGCACTTCTCTGAAGATTTTATCCGTACAGTGCATCGGCATTCTGGCCTGCTTTGTCTGGACATTTGCCATGGCCTATGCCCTGTTTAAGATTATCGACGCCACCATGGGCCTGCGGGTATCTGCCGAAGAAGAACTGGAAGGCCTGGATGCCACAGAGCACGGCGGCAACGCCTATCCAGACTTCACCACCATCAACCATGCCAGCGGCTATTCCGGTGGGTCCGGCGGTACCGGAGAAGAGACTTCCGCTGCCTACAGCACCAAACTGGCCAGTCAGACCTAAGCCTTCCTATAGACTTTCCGCATCCTGCGGAGTCCCCGACCCGGCAGTGCGCCGTCCCCTGCGCTGCCGGGTTATTTTTTGGGTGCTTTCAGCCTTGTCTATTGTTGCACTCGGGTGGTTCATGGTATGATACCTATTTTCAAAAGCCAAGACCCTTGGAAGGAAGAGGATGTTTCCGTCCCGAAACCTGATCAAATCCGCATTGTTCATTATTCTGCTGGTGGGCATGTTCGCCCTGGGATATCAGGGGCTGGAATATAATTGGCAGTGGTACCGCATCTGGCCGTATTTCTTATCGAAACAGGGGGCGCAGATCGTTCCGGGGGTGCTGCTTCAGGGGTTGATGGTTACCCTGAAGATATCAGGCCTGGGCCTGATTCTTTCCCTCCTGTTGGGGAGCCTGTCTGCTGTGGCGAGGCTTTCGCCTTTTCCGGTACTCCGGATCATGGCCTGGATTTATGTTGAGGCCATCCGGAACACCCCGTTGCTCATTCAGATTTTTCTAATCTATTTTGTGATTTCTCCGGTCTTGGATATATCCGCCTTCTGGTCGGCGGTCTGGGCACTGAGTCTCTTTGAAGGGGCCTATGCCTCCGAGATTATCCGGTCGGGTATCATCGGGACACCTAAGGGCCAGATTGAAGCTGCCCAGGGACTGGGGCTGTCCAAACCGGTAATCTATTACAAGGTCATTATCCCCCAGATGCTGCGGACCACACTCCCCATGCTTGCGGGGCAGAGTGTGTCCCTGATCAAGGACTCCGCACTGGTGTCAACCATTTCCATCTATGACCTGACCATGCAGGCCCAGAAAATCGTTTCAGAAACATTTTTAACTTTTGAAATATGGTTTGCTGTGGCAATATGTTACCTTGTTATAACGGCAAGCCTTTCTTTTTTCATCAGACAACTGGAACTACGGATGAAGTTTATCAACTAAAGCTTAACTAAATCTTATGATATCGTTCGGATATCAAGGGAGATCAAAATGAAAAAAATTGCAGGCATTCTTCTCGTGTTCATGCTGGCCGCAGGAACTGCTTTGGCCGGACAAACCGGGGCCATGCTGTCCCAGGAAAGCATCATTGAAAAAATACAGAAAGACGGGGTCCTCAGAGTGGGCATGTCCACCTTTGTGCCCTGGGCCATGAAAGATAAAAAGGGGGAGTTGATCGGATTTGAGATTGATGTGGCCAAAAAACTGGCCCAGGATATGGGCGTGAAGGTGGAATTTGTTCCCACGGCCTGGTCAGGTATCATTCCAGCCCTGCTCACCGGCAAGTTCGACGTGATTATCGGCGGTATGGGTATCACCCCGGAACGGAATCTTAAGGTGAACTTTACAACGCCCTACGAATTTTCCGGGATGTCCATGGTGGCCCACAAGAAAAAGGCGGCCGGGTTTGCATCCGTGGAAGACTTCAATAAGAACGAAGTGACCATTGCGGTCCGTATGGGCACCACGGCGGAACAGGCTGCCAGAAAATTCATGCCCAATGCCCAGTTCAAACTTTTTGAAAATGAAAGCCAGGCCCTGCAGGAACTGAACCTCGGCCGGGTCCATGCGGTGGTCTCCTCTGCCCCCATGCCGGCATTTCATGCCCTGAAGTTCCCGGATAAACTCTTTGTGCCCATCAAGGAAAACTTTACCAAAGAGCCCATTGGCTTTGCCCTGCGCAAAGGGGACTACGATGCATTGAATTACTTCAACAACTGGATTCTCATTAACCATGCTTCCGGTTTCCTGAAGGAAAGACAGGCCTACTGGTTCGAAAGCAAAGACTGGGAAAGCCTTGTTCAATAAGCCGTCCAACAGAATTACCCTGGTGGATATGGCAGCACTTGGCCTTGCGGCCGCTGCCATATCCTTTTTTTTGTCCCGTATGGGGTCTGTACTGGCCTATGACTGGAACTGGTCCGCTATCCCCCAGTATTTTATTTTTTGGGACGAGGAAACCGGTATCTGGACCCCGAACATCCTGCTGAGGGGGTTTTTCACCACCATTAAGCTCAGCGTGTGGGCCACTGTACTGGCCGTTATTATCGGAACCCTGTCCGGGGTCATGGGGGCGAGGGGAAACGGCTTCCAGCGGTTTGTCAGCCGGATATATGTGGAAATCGTCCGGAATATCCCTTCCCTGGTTCTGCTGATTATTTTCTACTATTTCGTCTCCAGCCAGTTTCTGGATATGCTGGGGTTGGACGCATGGCTTCGGGCACAACCCGAAGGTATCCGGCGTGCTGTGGCTTTTTTGTGGGCCGATGCCGGCAGTATCAATGCCTTTGTTTCGGCCGTGGCTGCCTTGGCGTTGTACGAAGGGGCCTATATTTCGGAGATCGTTCGGGGCGGGATTCTGGGGGTGCCGCAGGGCCAGTGGGAAGCGGCATCTGCCATCGGGCTTTCAGGGCCCAAAACGTTTCGGTTGGTGATTTTACCCCAGGCCTTTCGACAGGTGGCCTTTCCCCTGGCAGGACAGTTTATCTCCACCATTAAAGATTCGGCCATCGTTTCCGTAATCTCCATCCAGGAACTGACCTTTCAGGGAATGGAACTTATGGCCGCCACTTTTCTGACCTTTGAAGTCTGGATTACGGTGACCCTGCTTTACTTTGTGCTGACCTTCTCATTGTCGGCTGCAATCAATGCCCTTGAAAAGCGTTCCGCCCCAAGGGGATAAGCCTCAATCGGTTCAGATGTTGTCAAATGCTTTATCGTTGAGCTTGTAGCCGATGCCATACACCGAGAGAATAAGTTGAACCTCAGGTAACCTGGCCGCCATTTTTTTTCTCAGGTTTTTCACATGGCTGTCAACGGTGCGTTCGTACCCTTCAAAGTGATATCCCTGGACCTTATCCAGAAGTTCCGATCGGGAGAACACCTTACCCGGGTGGGCCATAAACAGTCTCAGGATACCGAATTCGTTGGGTGTCAATGATACCTCATCATTGCCCACCGTGCAGGTGTGCCGGTCTTCGTTCAGCGATAGCGGGCCGATGGTGATTTCCGTCTCCCGGGCCGGTGGTGATGTCCTTCGGAGTACCGCTTTGACCCGCGCCACAACTTCCCTGGGGCTGAACGGTTTACAGATATAATCATCGGATCCCAGTTCAAGACCCAGCAGGCGGTCTATTTCAGATACCCTGGCCGTCAACATGATTATGGGAATCGATGAGGTGCTGCGGATATCCTTGCACAGGGTCAGGCCGTCCTTGCCGGGGAGCATCACATCCAGAAGGATGAGATCAACCGGGGTTTTGGCAATATATGACTCAACCAGATCTCCCCGGCCCAGAATGGTGGTTACGAACCCTTCGGCCTCCAGATAGTCCCGGATCAAAAAGGCAATTTTTTCTTCATCTTCAACAATCAGGATGTGGTCGCTCATGGGGTTCTCCTTGATGGGGTTCCGGTTGTTTCAGTTTCCACGGCCAGGGCCGGGAGCGTGATGGATATTTTCACGCCCCCCAATTCAGATGGTTCCGCATTAATCTGACCGCCGTGGGCCCGGACGATGTGCTTGCATATGGCCAGTCCAAGACCGCTGCCCCCCTGTTTTCTGTTTCGAGATCCTTCGACCCTGAAAAGCCGGTCAAAAAGCCTGGGAAGCTGGTGGGGGGGGACTTCCGGGGCAGAGTCTTCAACCTCTAACTCTATCCGGTCTCCCTCGCTTTGGCAAGTGATCCGGAGCTGCCCCGGGGGATCTGTATAGGCCAGTGAATTCTTTAGCAGATTTGAGAATAGTTGAACCAGACGGTCCGGATCACCCATCACCATAAGGCGCCCCGGTGCATGAACAGATACCTGGGTCTGTTTTTCTTCAATCCGGGGAGAAAATCGTTCCAGGGTCATTGCCAGAAGCGCGGCGGTATCCACAGGTTGTTTGGACACCCGGATGATATTGGCCTCAGCCATGGAAAGATCGTGGAGATCTTTCACCAGCCGGATCAGGTGGGTTACTTCCGAGTGGAGGGAATTGATGGATGCCCCATCCAGTTTCCGGATGCCGTCCTGAACCGCTTCCAGTTCCCCCTGTAAAATGGACAAAGGTGTTCTTAATTCGTGGGAGATATCGGACAGCCAGTGGATTTGCCTTAGCTCATAATCCCCTAAGGCAGAGGCCAGCCAGTTAAAATCTTCGGCAAGCTGCCCCAGTTCATCCCGGGTGTTGAGCTGAATCCGCGTGTCAAATTTCCGTTTGCCCAGTGCCCGGGTTGCCCGTGATATTTTTTTAATGGGCGCCAGCAGATGGGCTGCCAGGAAAAAGGAGACCAGTACTGAGCAGAGCAGGAAGATGCCACCGGCCAGGTAAAAACTTTGCTTCTGCTGTTTGAGAAACCTTAAGTCCATAGGATGGGAGAGGTTTTTCGGCTGATTGAATCCCAGGTATCCCACGGGAACACCCTGGTCCGGTACCGGCCGGATAAATGCCGGGTTTGCATGCTGGGGTGCTCCCATGATCAGTTGCTTGTCTGTGTCCAGCAGAACAACCCGGGGGCCCAATTCATTTTTACCGGGGGGATGGGGCATTCGTTTCCTGTCGGGTGAGTGGGGGAGGGGACCCTGCGGCTGGAGAGGGCCGTTTGTAAATGACTGTGTTTCGGGCTTCCGGGGCAAAGGGTGTCCCGGCAGTTGGCCGGTCATGGATTGGATATCAGGGGCCAGGCCGGCTTCATTCATAAGCGGAAGCCAGGTCCTGGGGTTTTGCCTCAGGTGATCAAAGTTCCCTTTTTCCCTGTATTCCCGTTCCAGAATCAATACCAGTTCATCCAATTGGCTGTATTCCATACGGGAGACATAATCTGAAAAGTTTTGGATGGCATAAAACTGGATCAGGCTGATAAGAATGCCCACCAGAACCACGCCGGTAAGCAGAAACGAGAGAAAAAATTTGGTCAGTAGCGGAATCCGCATGGGTATCCTTTCCCTGCAGTTGCGAGTAATACCCCGGGTGTGGGGCGGTTAAACGGGTACAGGGTATCTAAATCCGCAGCCTTTTTCAATTTGCCCGGGATCTTTTCATGGTTTCCCCATACTTTCTCCACATATGGCGGTTTGGGTTTCGTCTCCAAAGGCGATACGCTGGCGGGGTGATTCCGGTGGGCCGATGCTTGATAAAACCGGGCAATCATGGCATGGTGCGTCTGTTATGCAGACATTTACCAAAAATGTGGTGGCGGTAATTCAGGCCATACCCGAAGGTAAGGTTACGTCTTACGGCCGGGTGGCCGCCCTGGCCGGAAATCCGAGAGGGGCACGCCAGGTCTCCCGCTTTCTGCATTCCCTGTCGGAAAAGTATGATCTGCCCTGGCACCGGGTGGTGAATGCCTCGGGCCGGATATCTTTACCGAAGGGGAGAGGCTACGAGCAGCAACGGGCGCTACTTGAAGACGAAGACGTTGTGTTTTCAAAATCCCGGACCATAGACTTTAAGGTTTTTCTATGGGAACCGGTAACCCATCCGGACGGATCCCTGATGACCCCACAGCCCGACCTGGGGTAATCTATTCTGAATTGGCTTGTTTTGAAACAGCGCTCATCATCTCTTTATATTTAGGGCCGTCTTTTTTCCAGAGCCTGCATGAATCAATGAGGTAGGCGCCGGCCTTTTCCGGATCCACCCCCCGGGACGCCGTTTGGTTCTGATGACGCTGCCAGGTCAGCCACCCGTGAAGAATTTCAGTGCCCATGGCCTTGACCAGGGTGCAGAGGTGTGCACAGCCGTCCTTTCCCCCCACACGGGAACGGATTTCTTTGGAAAACCCCGGTTTGATGTGGAGACCGATGATAAGATCCATCCGATCAAGGGTCTGGGGGCACTCTGCCATGGGTGCCGTAATGATCTCCGCTTCGGCCTCGATGATCCGCAGTGGATCGGGGGCAATAAGAAGGGTGGCCGTCATGTGGTGAACGGTGCCGGGGGGCTTGGGCCTGCTCAATATGTCCACAATGGGAAGCCGCCGCTCGTCCCGAAGTTCTCCATGAACAATGATTCGGTCCGGCCCGTGTTCACAGGTGGAAAGACGGATATCCCGGGTGTGTACGGGGGGCTTTTGAGTGATGATGTCTTTGAGCATGATGCTTCCTTTATTATGGTCTCGCCGGACAGCCTATGACATTTGGCGGTTTGAATCAAACCCTAAGCTTTTTTCTTGACGAAAGTTGCGGAACACTTTACCGTGCCAGTCTGTTGAATCTTCCGGTGCATTCCCTGAATTTTAGGAGTAAAACCATGGCCAAATTGTCTGTTCCTCCGGTTGTAGGGGTGTTTGCGGGGGCATTGATCATCAGCTTTTCCAGTGTTTTTGTGAATATCTCAGGGGTCGATCCCATGGTTTCCGCCTTCTATCGGGTATTTTTCGGCTGGATCTTTTTGGCCCTGGCATGCGGTCTTAAGGGGGAGTTCCGACGGCAACCGCTGAACCGCGTATTCATGGCGATGGTTTGCGGTGTGGTTTTCAGTATTGATCTGTACTGCTGGCATACAAGTATTGATTTTATCGGTCCGGGGCTGGCGACGATTCTGGGAAACTGCCAGGTATTCATCCTGGCGGTGGCCGGATGGCTGATTTATAGGGAGCGCTTGACGGGTCTCTTTTTGCTTGCGTTGCCCATGGCATTGGTGGGGCTTTATATGGTTATCGGGTTGGACGGTGCGGCCATCACACCGGAATACCTGAAAGGCATCGGCTATGGTGTGTTGACGGCACTCAGCTACGGGGCGTTTATACTCCTGATCCGCTCCGTTCAGTCCGATGGGTCCGGCACTTTGTTTTTTTATCAGGTGGTGGTCACCGCCTCCGCCAGTATGTGTTTAGGGTGTTTTATCGTTTTCGGGGATTACAGCTTTTTGATTCCCAATGCCCGTTCCCTTGCAGCATTGGTCGGGGTCGGCGTCTTCTGCCAGGCCCTCGCCTGGGTTGTGATTTCCTATTGCCTGCCGGATGTGCCGGCCTCCCGGGCGGGATTGATTCTTCTGCTTCAGCCGGCCCTGTCATTTGTTTGGGATGTGCTTTTGTTTGACCGCCAGACAGGCATTATGGGGTGGCTTGGCGTCGTTGTTGTGCTGGTTGCCATCTACATGGGCATGGGGCATAAATCGGCTGAAGACACCACCACACCTGCCGGGACAACGGGATAATCATTGCCGGATAAAGGCCCTTATCCCTGGTGGCTGGTGGGCAGGCCCGGCATCATGTGTGCTTCATCGACGGTGTTTCGCCTGGCAAACGTGGAAAGAATTTCCAGAGCGTTACCGGATACGAATGAGATCAGTTTGATCCGGTGCGCCGTCAGTACCTCAGCCGGTTGGGTTGAGATGGCCCCACAGATGAGGGTGGGGGCGTCAAGGCGCTTGAGCAATTCGGCCAGCCCAGACATATCATCGGGATGAAAGGATTTGTAGGTCGTCCGGGTAACCGCCTGATTTTCGATGTCGGCGATAAGCAGGGTCCGGGCAGAATCGAAGACCGGGGACACCCGGTTTCCCCATGCCGTGACGGCGATTCTCACTGTTTCTCTCCCATGTTGCGGTTGTTTGTTCATAGACTACTAAAACATTAGAATGTCAAAATT
>JAKSBB010000733.1 GCA_022361315.1 Desulfobacterales bacterium | reverse complement strand
TAGCGGCCTTCCCAACCCGGCACAGGCAGTGAACCGTCGCCTTTCTTTCTCACCGGCTGGGCTGCTGTGAACTGCCATCCGATATCTCCTTTCCGGTCTGCATAGCCGATATTCAGGTTCATGGTACGGACCTGGGAAAGGGCTGTTCTGAATTCATCAAAATTCGACGCCCTGTTCAGGGCCATGAGGCCGTCAAAATCGATCCCGGTGATGTGGAGGGCGGACCAGGACAGGGCGCAGTTTTCCGGAGTCAGTTCCATGACATCCGAAATCATGGGACCGTGCCTTGAGATTTTAACCGTGAAGGGCTCCTCACGGATGCCGTCCTTCTCCTTTATCCTGAGGGTTTCCCTTATAATATTAAAATCCGTCCAGCCGTCTTCGGTAAGGTATTGATCCGGATTTTCCGGATTGATCTTTTCCACAAAATAGTCCAGTTCATCCCCCCGGCCGTTCACCGCACTCCAGGCGATGTCACCGTTAAAACCAAGGGGCCCGATACCCGGCACCCCGGGTAACGCACCTCCCATGACGTCAAATCCCCCACCTTTGAGATGCACGAGATAGAACAAGCCGGGAAGGGTCGGTGACAGATCAGGACTTCCCGCAAACATGGCTTTGCCGGTCCCGGTCATCTTGGATGAAAATATCATCCAGTTGGAGGCGGCAATGTCCAGCGACATGGGGAACCCCTGCCATTCTAAGCCTTTTCGTCCGGGTTTATTGACGGGAAGCGCGGCAAAGGATTCCGGTACCCCGTGTGGTGATTTTTCTGCTTCCGACAATACCGGTGCAAAATCCGGATACTCAGGCAGAATGGCTTCCAGAACCTCATCCCCGGCCTGTTCCCGGATGAGATTCATGATCAGATCAGCCTTTTTGGACCGGGTCAGGCTGTAGGACATCAACAGGATTGCCGCCAGGGAATCCGCTGGCTCCCAGGCCCCGGGCCGGGTGCGCAGAAAGACATATTCACGGGGCAGGTGATCACATGTATTTATATATGCATTGACGCCTGCAGCGTAGGTCTTCAATATGGCACGGCTCTCTTGGGAAAGAGTGCCATACCACACCTGTGCCTGACCGTAGAACACCATGGTTTTTAAAAATTTATCCGATTCAAGGGTGCGCTTTCCGAATACCGAGGAGAGCTCCCCCCGGCCTGCCAGACGGTTCATGTCCATCTGGAACATCCGTTCCCTGGCCGTAATATACCCTTGAGCAAAAAACAGATCCGATTGATTTTCCGCAAAGATATGTGGTACGCCGTAGGCATCTGTTTTTATAGTCACCTCCGCCGTTAATCCGGCAATAGCCTCAAATCCGCTATAGGACGGTACCGGCATCCGGAAAAAGAGATGAAACCCGCCGTAGGCCAGGGCAGCAAAAACGATCAGAACCAGTATCACTCCCTTGAGAAATCTCACTTTGCCTCCGCTGCATATTCGGGTTGGTTACAGATGAAGAATGATGGGGTAACGATATACTGAAAAGCATCCGGAATCAAATGCTTTTATTCCGGTTTTATCCCGATTTTATCTCGGGATATATAGATATTTGCTAACGGTACCGGGACAGTATCATTTGGATATCACCACGGTCTTTAAGCGCTTGAAAGGCCTTTTGCAACCGCGTCACATATTCGGGAGAACTGCCTTTGCCCAGGGCCAGATATGCCGGGCTTTGGGTGAGTGTCAGCACCTCTTCCAGCAAACTTCTGTCAAAGGAGACCTCTGAAATACCCGAACCGGCCAATTGCTTCGCCTCCCAGTACACCACCAGAGGATTGTCCGCCACCAGATCGATACGACTCCGGAACAGAAGCTCAACGCTTTTCCGGTTGGTGTAAAATATCTGAAGCTGGCGATTGTCCTCAAATCCCCTGGACAGAAGGAATCGGTGCATGGCCGCACCTTTGAGAACGCCTATGGTATATTGTCCGGCGTCGTCAAGTGCCCGGACCTTCACCTTTTCATTCCGTGCCAGTTTAAACAGGGAAAGTTTGGCATTAAAAATCGGAACCGCCCAGAGAAAATCATTCTCCCGGTCCGTGATTCGCATCAATGGATAAATCAATACGCTCCTTCGGGTTTTTGCCTGGATGATCGCCCGGTTCCAGGAACCCGACCTAAAGTTCCCCTGAAAACCGGCCTCCTTTAAGGTTTCACGGACGATTTCCGTACTCAACCCGGTCAGTTCTCCGTCTTCTTCGTAAACATAGGGAATCCAGGTGGTCGTGAGAACGGTAACATCTTCGCTCCGGGCCGGAAGAAAGGCCCAAAAAAAGATTAAGAAAAATGAAATCGCACCATAAACCGTTTTCATAAAATCGTCCTAAGTCTGCTGTTATGCACTGTCAATCGAATCTATCTGGCGAATCCAAATGGCGAATCCATCTGGGTTTGCAAACATGGTTGCCGGAAAGAAACTTCGGGTTCCGAATCCATATGGGATAGTTTCATCAGAGTAAGACGGGCCCCTGTCGCTTGTCAAGGTCAGGATTTACCATTTCTGCCACGCGGAACTGAGATTGACAAGCCCCCTTGCCCATGGTAATTTCCCCACCAGCAATAGCTGTGCAAGCATTGCGGTGTCAACAGAAGGCTGGGGGAGTCGGCAGGGAGCCGGCTGAGAGGAAACAAGACGCGTTTCGACCCCTGAACCTGATCCGGATCATTCCGGCGAAGGAAAGCCCGTTCATCCCCCGCCCCTATTGGCCCACCATTAAATTTTAGATATTAGACGCACCTGTGGGAATTATCCATGCTGAAGGTAACCGGGGCTGCCAAAACATTTCATAACCACACGATCTTTAAGGGATTCGACATTGAGATTCCCACCGGCGGTTTTACGGTATTGGTGGGGCCGTCCGGTTGTGGAAAATCCACGCTTTTTGACGGGTTGACCGGTATTACGGCATTGGATCAAGGCCAATTGTCCTGGCAGGGGCACCCGGTAAAGGACCTAAGACAAAACGCCGCGTATATGCAGCAGAAAGATCTGCTTCTGCCCTGGTTCACCCTCCTTGAAAACAGCCTGCTGCCGGCCAGAACAGGTGGCCGCCGAAGGGGACTTCGGGAAGCAGAGAAACAGGCCCGCGGGTTTTTCCTCCGCCTGGGCCTGTCGGGATTCGAAGACCACTATCCGTCGCAGGTTTCAGGCGGCATGCGCCAGCGGTGCGCCCTGGTCCGGACCCTGATGTTTAACCGGGACCTTATTTTGCTGGATGAGCCGCTGTCCGCTCTCGATGCCATCACCCGCCAGGGATTGCGGGAATTGTTGGGACGGCTCCAGTCGGAGTTCGGTAAAACCATCCTGATGATCACCCATGATATTGAAGAGGCCCTGGTGCTCGGGGATGAGATCTGCTTATTGACCGGAGGGCCTATGATGATTGCCGAACGGTTTATCCCGAAAATACCGAAACCCAGAGCCTTTGACCATCCGGAGCTCACCGCCATCCGCGGCCATGTTCTCAAACGTCTGGCAGGGGAGGTGCCCGATGGCACGGCCTAACGTCACCGCCCTGGGCCTGGTTGCAGGTATTTTACTGCTGTGGGAGACCGGTGCCCGATTGGCTGCCGTGCCCCCCTTTATCCTGCCCTTACCTTCACAAATCGGGCGTATTGCCCTGGTTGAAGCCCCGCTGATATGGCCCCATGCCCTCACCACCTTCGGGGAAATTCTTGCCGGGATCGGCATGGCCCTGGTGACCGCCGTACCCCTTGCCATTCTCATGTTTGCCCGCCCCGGCCTGGAACGGGGACTTTCCCCTGTGCTGGTGGCCTCCCAGGCGGTTCCCGTATTTGCCCTGGCACCATTGCTGGTGGTGTGGCTTGGGTACGGCATGGCATCCAAGGTATTTATGGCCTGGATTATCATCTTCTTTCCCATCACCATCAGTCTGCTGTCCGGCTTAAAAAGCTGTGATCCGGAATACCGCAAACTCTTTCATCTCATGGGGGCCTCCTTTTTCCAGCGGCTGAGACTGCTCTATTGGCCCTGGGCCCTGCCCCAGTTTTTTTCAGGACTACGGGTGGGTGTGACGGTGGCCACCATCGGCGCCGTGATCGGTGAGTGGGTGGGCGCCCAGCAGGGCCTGGGCTATCTGATGATCCAGGCCAATGCCCGGCTGAAGACAGAGATGGTTTTCGCCGCCATCCTCTGGCTCACCCTGATGGGTCTGGGTCTCTGGTTCATCGTGGGGATACTTGAAAATAAAATTATCAAATGGAAAACCCAACCATAACCTTAAACAGAAAGACCAAAGGAAATCATCACAATGAAAAACAGATTCGTACAATACCACCTGGTCCTCACATTGATCATCAGCCTGATTTTACCCCTGCCGGGAACGGCAGCGGAAAAACTCACCCTGATGCTGGACTGGTTTCCCAATGTGGATCACCTGCCCATTTACCTTGCCCGGGAGGCCGGTTATTTTGAAGACCACCATGTGGAGGTGGAAATCCTTACCCCTTCGGACACCAGCGATGCACTTAAACTGGTGGCAGCGGGTCAGGTGGATCTGGCAGTGTCCTATCAGCCCCAGACCATCATCGCAGCGGCACAGGGACTGGATATCCGGGCCGTTACCCCGTTGGTGGTTCATCCGTTGACCACCCTGCTCTTTCTGGACGAATCCATCAAGACGCCGTCAGACCTGTCCGGTAAAAACATCGGATACACTGTCCCCGGACTGATGGATGTGATGCTGAAGGCCTTTGCCGACATCAACGGTGTCCGGGACTATACACCGGTCAACGTGGGATTCACCATCCTTCCCGCCCTGGTGTCCAACCAGGTTGACGCGGTGATGGGCCCATTCAAAACCTATGAAACCGTAGGCATGAAGCAGCACGGTTATGCGGCCCGGTACTTTGAGCTGGAAAAATACGGTATCCCGGATTACGAAGAGTTGATTTTCGTGGCCGGTACCCGTACGCTGGAAGAAAAGGACGAGGCAATCCAGGGCTTTGTCACAGCCATCAAGATTGCCCTTGCTGAAGCCAGGAGTAAACCGGCTGAGTCCCTGGCGGTATACCTGGCAGCGGTGCCTGAAGCAGATAAAACCATCGAAACCCAGGCCTTCGAACTCACCCGGCCTTATTTCGCAGGCACCGAAGGACACAACACCGACCATTGGCAGGCCTTTGCCGACTTTGCACTGAAGTACGGCCTCATTCCGGCCCCTGTGGATGCCGCAGCCCTGATCCACACCTGGGAATAAACAAGGTAACCCCCGAAAGGAAACATCCATGACACTCAAATCCGAGGACATTTACAAGGATCTGTGGACCATCCGCCAGCAAAGCCCCCTGGTCCACAACATTACCAATTACGTGGTGATGAATACCACGGCAAACGCCCTGCTCTCTCTGGGTGCCTCCCCGGTGATGGCCCATGCAAACGAAGAGGTGGCGGAGATGACCGGCATTGCGTCGGCCCTGGTGATCAATATCGGCACCCTCAGCCCGGCCTGGATATCTGCCATGTTCACCGCGGCAAAAACAGCCAAGGAAAAAGGAATTCCCATCATTCTCGATCCCGTGGGTGTCGGGGCCACCACCTTGCGTACGGACACGGCTCGGGATTTGATCCGGGAGACGGCCCCCGACATTATCCGGGGCAACGGCTCTGAAATCATGGCCCTGAGCCAGGCCGGCGTGACCACAAAAGGGGTGGATTCCACATCCGATTCAAACGATGCCCTGGAATCGGCCCGGAACCTGAACCAAGCGTTTAACAGTGTGGTCTGCGTTACCGGTGAGACCGATTATATTCTGGACGGCGATAACATCCTAAAGGTGAAAAACGGACACGCCCTCATGCCCAAAGTCACCGGGCTGGGCTGTACCGCATCTGCCGTCTGCGGGGCCTTTGCCGCAGTGAACCCGGATCGGCTCACGGCCGCGGCCCATGCCATGGCCGTGATGGGTATTGCCGGAGAGATGGCGGCACAGGATGCCAAGGGCCCGGGCACCTTGCAGCTTCACTTTCTGGATGCCCTGTACAACCTGTCTGAAAAAGATATTGAAGCACGGTTAAACGTAGAATGAATCCAATGAATAGAAACGATGCATTCCATGGGGTATACCTGGTCACCGGAGACTGCCCCCGGCACCCCTTGGAAAAGGTGGTTGCCGAGGCAGCCAATGCCGGCCTCTGCTGTGTTCAGCTTCGTGAAAAGACAGCAGATACCCGCACATTTCTCGACAGGGCCTTGCGTTTGAAGGCCCTGCTCGCCCCGCTGAACATTCCGTTCATTATCAATGACCGGGTGGATATTGCCCTTGCCGCCGGTGCTGACGGTGTTCATATCGGCCAGAGTGACATGCCCTACGAAAAGGCCCGGCAGTTGATGGGCCCGGACGCCGTCATCGGACTTTCCGTAGAAACCTGGGAGGATGTCACGGCGGCAGAAGCGCTGGATCTGGCCTACATCGGCATCAGCCCGGTATTTGCCACCCCCACAAAAACAGACACCAAGACACCCTGGGGGCTTGACGGCGTTGCCCGTATCAAAGCCTATTCCCGCCATACCCTGGTGGCCATCGGCGGGCTGAACCCGGACAATGTGCCGGAGGTGGTGCGTGCAGGGGCCGATGCCGCCGCCGTCGTTTCCGCCATCTGCAGTGCGGAAGATCCGAAGCAGGCCACAACCCGGCTGAATCAATCTTTTAAGGCTGGTCTTTTTAGGCCGGTCTTTTAAGCATGGCGTTAACGCCACGAAAAACCAAAAAGGAATATATTCATGACAACGTATTACAGAGCCCTCACCATCGCCGGTTCAGACTCCGGAGGCGGTGCCGGCATCCAGGCGGACCTGAAGACCTTCTCCGCTCTGGGCTGCTTCGGCATGTCTGCCATTACCGCCCTGACTGCCCAGAACACCCGGGTGGTGACCGGTATTTTCCCGGCACCGCCGGAATTCATTGGTGAACAAATTGATGCCGTTATGGAAGATATCGGCACGGATGCCGTGAAGATCGGCATGCTCCATTCGCCGGAGGTGATCGAAACGGTGGCGGCAAAACTGGAACAATGGGCCTGCCCCAACGTGGTGTTGGACCCGGTGATGATTTCAAAAAGCGGGGACAAGCTGCTGCTGGACGATGCCGTCACCGCCCTGAAAGAACGGCTGCTGCCCCTGGCCACGGTAATCACCCCGAATCTGCCTGAAGCCTCGGTGCTGCTGGGGCGCACCGTGGAAACCGCTGGTGATATGCCGGATGCCGCCAGGGATCTGGCAGCTCTGGGCGCCGCAAATGTCCTGGTTAAGGGTGGGCACCTGACCGGTGGGCAAAGCCACGATCTTCTTTATACCGGCACCTCCGGTGACATGACTGAGTTACCTGGTGACCGGGTGGATACCCCCAATTCCCACGGAACCGGCTGTACCCTGTCATCGGCCATTGCCGCAGGCCTGGCCAAAGGATTGGATCTCAGGGATGCCGTCCGGCAGGCAAAGGAATATATCACAGGTGCCCTCACCGCCGGCGCAAACTACACCACGGGCCGGGGGCACGGGCCGGTACATCACTTTTACGATCTGTGGAAGGATTAGTGGGTTTTCAGGCCCAGGCTGGTGAGCCAGTCCAGGGCCTGATCCTTTTTATCAAAGGTGCGGATGGGAAAAAGTTCTTTTCCCAATGTGGGCTGTTGCATCATATAATCGATTAAGGAAGTGTCCACCAATTGCGCCCGGGCCACCTGCCCGTGGTCAAAGCACCATTGGGCAATATCAGTGAAAACGGGCATGCTGTCGGGGTGCCCGCCTTCAAATCGCCTCAGGTCTCCCAGCACCCCGAATCGCTCCAGGTTCTGTTCAAGGATGACTTTTTTATAAGACTCAAAAAAGGCTTTGGCCCCTTCCTGATTCCAGGTCTGGAAAAAACGGACAAAAAAAATTTCGCCCCGGATTTTTATATCGTAACTGCCGTGTGCATCAAACCCCATGGCCAAATTGTCGGTTAAACGCCTTAAAAAGTCAAGTTATAAGCCGTTTGGACCGGTGCCAGGCGAAGAAGAGCTGCGAATCTCCATTTCGCAATTCCTGCAATTAAAAATCACCTGAAACCGCCCTTTGTTATTTTCCAGGAAGAGGGGGCCGCCCCACTCTTTTTTGGGAAATGCCTGTGGCCCGTCCCCGGAATGTGCCTTGGTACACAACCCCAAACTTCGCCGGATACAATGCTTCGTGGTCATCACCGTGACGGCGGTGCCTGACTCACGAGGGTCGAAGATTTCATAGGCCGACGGTACCGCCTTTACGCCGCGCTCGGCGTAAAATGCCTCGGCAAGACGGTTGGTGACGTTCAGGCGGAAATCAAGGGACTGTTCGGGATAGGGGTAGGGAAGCGGCCTTGGCAAAGCCGGTATTCTCTCATAGGCCGCAAGCCGTTGCCTCATCATCGCATCCGTTAACTGCCTGCGAAGGCCGTTCAATACCTTGGCTGCCAAGAAATAAGGGGCGGAGTCAATGGTGAAACTGCGGCAGTGGAACGGGGTGGTGCCGAGTTTTTTTATCTGCTTCTCAATCACGGAGTAGGCACGATCTTCATTTTTGGCCGGTTCTTTAGGAATGTCCAATTCAGCTTCGGCCCGGTTCCCGTCTTCATCTTCAGCGCGGAGAATAAATCCGTTACCGGTTTCCAAGAATACCATGTCCAGTCCGATGCGGCGTTCGGCCGTGTCGCCGGATATCAGACGGATGAATGCCCGATCGTGGTTCCGGTGAAGAATCGTTCCCTTGTTTAAGCCCATGTGTTTTACCGGCTGTCGGCCGGGCGGGAAGATACGACCAGCTTCATCTATCCGGTTTACCTGAAACCCTTTTAGACGGCCGGCGGCATCCAGAAAGCAAAGACCGTCACCATTGTGAATATGGACCTTATCCCCCTCCAGGGTGAACCAATCCGCTGTTGCCTTTTTCACCCGCCCCAGACGTTCCCCCATAGATTTGGGGGTGTCAAAGGAATGAACCGGTCCCCGGTCTTCGCCGAAAAGAAAATAGTCAGTCCCCCCCCGGTTAAAAGTTTTGGCCGGATCCGGGGTGAAAAAGAAGCGGGTGCTGCCGGAAGATGCCCTTTGGTATTCCGGCTTCTCCTCAAGAATGGCATCAAGTCTCCCGCGATAGTGGGCGGTAACATTTTTAACGTAGGCCATATCCTTGAGGCGCCCTTCAATTTTGAAGGAGGAGATCCCTGCCCGGATCAGTTCCGCCAGTGCGTCTGACCGATCCATATCTTTGAGTGAAAGCAGAT
>JAKSBB010000296.1 GCA_022361315.1 Desulfobacterales bacterium | reverse complement strand
TTCTTGTTTATACTGACTCAATCGCCAACTCGATATTTTCAAATCAGAGAAGACCTCAGCAGCATCTGGCAGAAAGATTTTAAGGGGATCACGTTTTTCTACGCGTTCGCTTATCTCCACCAATGTACCATTTGCTATCACCCGCTTTAGGGTATGGATCTCTTCATATTGGTTCCAGTCGAAAGACTTATCGGTTACGGCAAGAGGTGGGGAGGTGTCCTGGTACTCCTTAAGCTGAGCATAGAAGTCTTTTGCCTCAAGCTCTTTAAAGAGCGATTGGTCGACTCTGTTCTTCATTTTACTTATGTCGAGATTTTGAAGACTATTTATCTTTCGTAACATTAAGTTATAATCTTCAGCGCTAGGAGACGACAGTGAGAAGACCAAGAGTCCGGATGCCACCACGATTATCAATCTTTGTACGAATCGACAGTTCTTGAAGTGTTCTTCCATAATAATGACCGGGTATTTCTTTATCTAAATTTTATTGTCAGTTACGCAACGTGGAAAATTGCGGTCTAACTAAAAGCGTTTTATCAGATAGTCCCGCCCATCAAGATGCCAAGATTATTGGTTTGACCCAGAATTTTTTATACTGCTGAACCGGCCGATCCGGCGAGCGGGATTATTGATAAAACGTTGTTGAACAGTGCCGCTGATTAGGGCCGGTCGCGATTACTTTGACTATGGGGTTTATATCGATTGCTGGATGGCTGTGCAAGGATAAATTGGTGTGACTTTTATCGTAAGTGATCAATATTTCGGTTTTGAACCGCTGCATATCTTGTGCTCCCCGGGCATAGGAAAAATCTGTCTTTATTGTGCCGGATTCAAGACGCACCTCAAGGGTATGGCCTGAGGCCATTGTCGTTGCCACAGGTTGTTTTAGATCAAAGCTTGGTTTCAAGAGGTATTCCAGGCAGCCTCCTTTTGTTGGGGCACAATATAGCCGGTATATACCGGCATCAGTTCGTAAAGTCTTGTCAAACGGCCTTTACCACATTTGGGGCATGCTTTGATGTCAATGCCGGTCAGTCTGCGCATCATCACCTCTACAGACTCATTCTCAGGATGTGCTGGTTCTTTGAACTTATCTCCTGCCAGTTGTCGGATCAGTTTAATGTTCCGGGTTTTGTACCTGGGAGACAAAAAACCAAAGTGACGTATTTTTTTGAACCCTTTGGGCAGTACATGAAGCAAGAAGCGCCGGAGGAACTCCACAGTATCAAGGGTCATCTCCTTTATGGTGTCGTTTTGAGCCCGGTCTTTCCAGGTAAATACCACCTTGCCGTTTTTAAAGGATTTGATCCTGTAATTTGAGATGGCAACCCGGTGGGTGTATCTGCCCAAGTATTCCAGAACTTTTTCAGGACCAGAACAGGGGACCTTGGCGTAACCGGACCATTTCTTGTTTTGGATGGTCTTAATCAGACGGTTGAATCCTGAAGGCGTGCCGTGCTTTGCTGTATTGCCCGGGAACTTGAGATCGCCATCATTGTATTGCTGCTCAAGGCCATTGATGTATATCGCTTTGAACACCTTGACCAAGGAGCTTGTCCTGAAAAGATAGTTTTTTTTGGAAGGGGTCCATTGGGTGTTATCCTCCGACAGCACACCGCCGGGAACAAGGCAGTGCAGATGAAAATGGTCCAGGATGGTCTGGCTCCACGTATGCAGTACAGCAATAAATCCAGGCTTTCCCTGAAGCCGCCACTGCGGATCAGCAGCAAACAGCTTGATGGTCTGATTGACTGAAAAGAACAGCAGGTCCAGCAATGGTTTCATGTTACAGAGGATGACCGGGTTCAGGTCGTGGGGCAATGTGAACACAAGATGATAATAAGTCGCCGGCAAAAGCTCTGATACCCGGCTGCCAAGCCAGCGTTCCTTAGTCATGGTCTGGCACTTGGGACAGTGGCGGTTCCGACAAGAATTGTAGGCATTCTTTTGGTAATCGCAATCGGGACAGGCGTCGATGTGGCCACCTAAAGCTGCTGTCCGGCAGGTAATGATTTTATTCATTACCTTTATCTGTTCGTGAGAAGCGCCGAACATTTCCAAAAAGCGTTGTCCTGAGTGTCTGAAGATATCGGCTATGTCATATTGGGGTCTGCTGCTTTGGTTGCAGCATTCGCCGGTCATTGAAGCACCGTGTCAGCCGGGCTGACGACCTGGGATATGGCCTCATTGCTGATATGAAGATATTTGGCTGTGGTCCTGATGGATTTATGGCCCAGCATTTGCTGAAGCACGTATGTCCGGGTCCCCTGTTCAAGAAGATGGGTGGCAAAGCTGTGGCGCAGGGTATGGATACCCTTACCCCGTTCGACACCGGCATTTAATTTGGCTTTGTAGTAGATTTGCTGTGCAGAATCGATTGTTAAGTGCCTGTCCCTGGTTTTACCCGGGAAAATCCATTTACCCGGACGGTAAGTCTGCCAATAGTTCTCAAGGGTTTTCAACAAGGTGTCTGAAAGAACGGTATATCTGTCCTTTCGTCCTTTGCCCTGTTCTATCCGGATCATCTTGCGGGATCTCTCGATGTGGATGGGTTGGAGTTTGACCACCTCGCTGACCCTCAGCCCTGCGCTGTAAACCGTCAAAAGGAGGGTATAATGCTTGAGATTGCTGCATGCATTTAAAATTCGTTCAACTTCCTCCTGACTCAGGGCCATGAATATCTTTCTTTCCTTTGGCCTGGGCGGGATGGACAGCTTGGGCTCCCTTTTCAAGACGTGCTTATAGAATCGCTTTATTCCTGACAACTGTACATTGCAGGTGTTCCATGCCAATTTCCGCTCCACGATGATATGGTCGAGATAATCTTGGAGCTGTGCATCGCTTAGCTTGTCCGGTGACTGCCTGTAATGAAGGGCAAGGGACTTGACTGCATTCATGTATGCTTTGTGGGTTTTGGGCGAAAGCCTGTGAAGGCTCATGTGCCTTTCAAATTGACGGCGAAGTTCTGTCATTTTTACCTCCTGAATTATGGGTGGATACTCAGGAGGAGGATGGAATAACACCGCGTAAATATAAAGGGATATTATATGGTGGTGGCTGATTGGCCCATCAATGGCGAAGATGCCTGGCTGGCGGTCCTTTCCGCGAAGCGGTTTTGTTCAACAATATGATGTGTGGTTCCGTTTATCCCCTTATTATCCGACAGCTAACCGCATATCATGAAAATTTGAATGATATCCGACCAGATGAATATGGGCCGGACCCAAACAGAAGAGTCACGATTATTGGACATAATCACGATTCCTGGAAAATGCAAGAATCTAGTTTAGTATTGACAACTGGCTAATCTGGCTATGTATATGACGGAGACACTCAAAAAGCCTGTTCGGGTGTTGACAGGTACTTAATGGACTTCAACTTTTGCCGCCCGGAGAAATAAAACAGTCTTCGTTGCCTACCACCAAGGAAGTATTTGAAACCCGGCACGATCTGACCATTCGGGAGTTCTGCATTTATCATATATTCTTGGGCGTATAGACAAAAAACGAAAAATTCCCGCATGAAAGGGACCAACAGGAAAGCCCGGCCGGATAAGGTATTGCACCGGTCTATTCCGGTGCCAGGTCATAACAGGAGTGCGCCAGCAGGTATTCAATGCCGTCCGAAATATGGATTTTCAGATGGGACACGGCAATCTCTGCGTCTCCCGCCTCAATGGCCTTGAGCAGGCTGGAATGGGTCCTTACATATACCGTATCCACCCCGAAGCCGCTTTTTCCCATGCAAAGAAAGATTTTGCTCTGAAGGGCCAGAGTATCCCAGACCGCCAGGAGCCTTTCATTATCGGCAAATTCACAGATGAGGCGGTGAAACTCAAGGTCCTTATCTGCCGAGGCTGTCAGATCCCCGTCTTTTTCGGCAGCCTCCATGTCTGACACCGCCTGCCGGAGTACCTCTATCATCTCCGGGGTCACCCGGGGAATCATCAGCTTCAGGGCCAGTTCTTCAATGACCCCGCGCACGGTAAACACTTCCACGGCATCCTTCCGGGTCAGCCGTTTTACAAAGGCCCCCCTGTAGGGGAGGCTTTCCACCAGCCCTTCTTTCTCCAGGAGCCGCAGGGCCTCCCGGATGGGCAGGCGGCTGATCCCCAGCTCCCCTGAAAGCCGGGTCTCCTTCAGTTGGGTCCCCGGGGCCAGCCGCCCTGAAATAATGGCCTCGCGGATCTGTTCCCGGGCCTGGAACATCAGGGGAGATTTGGGTTTTCCTGGGGATTTTGCCATGGGTTATCCGGTCCGTTAAAATCAATAATTCCCGGATATATACACCAGAACCCCCGCCCCTGACAATGACAGATCGTATTTGCCACCGGCCTCAGCCGTATGGTTCAGGATCAAATCATTAAATTGTATACAATATCATTATATTCTCACAAAACATCACGCTTGAGAAAAGAACATAAAACAGGTAAAATATAAATAATATCAAAAAGTTAAAATATATTATTCTGTTATTCACAAAAGCATCCAAAATAATTTTGTTGACAATTTAAAAATACTCTGCAATATGTCCCACATAGAGAACGGTTGTCACAAATAAAGACTAATAATTTACAGAGACGGCCTGTGGCCCGGGAGCCAACCGGCCCAACCGCCCGGAATCCGGCGTGCCCCGGGCCATAGAAACCAGGATCCCGACAGACTGCCGGGGCACTGCCCGGACACGAGGTAATCATGCTAAAAAGCCAGACCACACGAACCCTGAACCCGGAAGCCGATCCCATGATGCTGGGCAGCGGCTGGACACCGGAAGACTTAGCCAGCCCCCAGGTCCTGCTGGAGACCAGCTTCGGGGACAGCCATCCCGGAAGCCGCCACCTGGACGGGCTTGCGGAAAGCGCCAAAGCCGGAGTTTATAAAGCCGGCGGCAAACCCGCCGTATTTTCCGTCACCGATATCTGCGACGGCATTGCCTGCGGCCACAGGGGGATCAACTTTTCCCTGGCCTCGCGGGATATTATTTCGGCCATGGTGGAAATCCATGCCCGCTCCCTTCCCTTTGACGCCATGGTCACCTTTTCCTCCTGTGATAAAAGCCTGCCCGCCCACCTCATGTCCCTGGCCCGGCTCAACATTCCCGGGCTTCACCTCTGCGGGGGCTCCATGATGCCCGGCCCGGAATTCACCACGGCGGTGACCTGTTACGAAACCCGGGAAGCCGTGGCCCGGGGGGAAATGGCCCCGGAGCAGGCCCTGTTTTACAAAACCAATGCCTGCGGGTCAGCCGGGGCCTGCCAGTACATGGGCACGGCCGCGACCATGCAGATCACGGCCGAGGCCCTGGGCCTCTCCCTGCCGGGAAATGCCCTGATGCCGGCCTGGTCCAACCTCCTGGGACACCTGGCCGGCCGGGCAGGCGGCCAGGCCCTGGCGCTGCTGAAAAACAATATCCGCCCCAGGGATATCCTGAGTCCCGAAGCCTTTGAAAATGCGGTCATGGTCCATGCGGCCGTGTCCGGCTCCACCAACGCCCTGCTCCACATCCCCGCGGTTGCCGCCCATGCCGGCATTGACCTGGATCCCGGGATTTTTGACCGGATCCACCGCCGGGTCCCGGTGCTGTGCAGCCTCCAGCTCTCCGGGAAGTGGCCCAACCAGATTCTCTGGTTTGCCGGCGGGGTGCCCGGGGTAATGCGGGAACTCAGGGAGATGCTCCACCTGGATGTACTCACGGTGACGGGCAAAACCCTGGGGGAAAACCTGGCCGACCTTGAGGCCAGCGGCTTTTTCGACAATACCCGGAAGTATCTTGCCAATTACCGGATTACGCCCGAAGAGGTCATTTTTCCCCTGGACGCCCCCTACAAACCCGACGGCGGCCTGGCCATTCTCCGGGGAAACATTGCCCCGGAAGGCTCGGTGATCAAGCATGCGGCCGCAGACCCGTCCATGCACCACCACACCGGCCCGGCCAGGGTCTTTGATTCCGAGGCAGCCGCGACCGGCGCCATTGAGCAGGGGCGGATCCGTCCCGGGGATGTGATGGTCATCCGGTACGAAGGCCCCAAGGGCGCGGGGATGCCGGAGATGTTCAAGGCTACGGAACTGCTGCACACCAAAGCGGAGCTGCGGGCCACCGTGGCCCTGGTCACCGACGGCCGGTTCTCCGGAGCCAGCCGGGGGCCGGTGGTGGGCCATATCTCGCCCGAAGCCGCACTGGGCGGCCCCATCGGACTGATCCGGGAAAACGACCTTATAGAGATCAACCTTTCCCAAAGGGGGCTGAACCTGGTGGGAACCTGCGGAAAAAGAAAACCGCCCGGCGAAATTGACCGGGAACTGGACCGGCGCAGGGCCGGTTTCGTCCCCCCGGACCGGGCTGAAACCGGGGTGCTGGGCCTTTTCGGGGAAACCGCCCGGGGGGTCTGGGAAGGGGCTTCCATGCTAAAGGCCTGATCCCGGGACACCTGCACCATTTATGATTAACCCTTAGATGACGTTTGAAGAAAACGCAGTTGGAGACTGAGTAGATGAAGCATGTATTAACAAAGTTATTTGGCGAACATGAGGGCAGGGTGTTTTACCCCTTCCTCATTATTTTATCCCTGATCATCGCAGTACTGCTGGTGGATCAGAAAGTATTTACCGACAATTTCTCAGCCCTGACCAAATGGCTGATCTTTGACTTCGGCTGGGCATTCCAGGTGGGAACCTTTGCAGCCATTCTCTTCTGTTTCTGGCTCATGTTCAGTTCCTACGGAAGCGTAAAACTGGGAAAACCCGAGGACAAACCCGAATTCAGCACCATTGCCTGGATCTCCATGATGTTTGCCTCCTCCTTCGGCCTGGTGATGTGGCTGTGGTATTCCGCGGAAATCATCTACCACCTTTTTGAATCCTCCAGGATCGCGGACATGGGGCTCACCGGAAAACCCGCAGGGGTTCCCGTGGCCCTGCAAAGCGTTTTCATGGACTGGGGATTCCACGGGTTCGCCCTCTTCGGCATCGGCGGCCTGGCCGTGGCCCTGCCCGCCTACCGCCAGGGCAAACCCATGAACCTGGCCGGCGGGCTGTACGGCATCCTTAAAGAACGCTCCTATACCTCGGCCTGGGGATATCTGACAGATATTGCCGGGGCCCTGGGCGCCTTTGGCGGCACAGCCGCGGCCATGGGGCTGGGACTCACCGTCATCTCATACGGCATCAAGGATCTCACCGGTGTCGACATCGGGCTGGGACCCCAGATCGGCATCATGCTCTTCCTGGTGGTGGCCTTTATCATCTCCTCGGTTTCCGGGGTGAACCGGGGCATCCGCATCCTCAGCCTCGTCAACATCTATATCACCGCAGCCCTCTGCGTATTCCTCTTTGTCGTGGGTCCCACCAACTATATCTTTGTCACCATTACCGAGGCCCTGGGACGGTATATCAACTACTTTGCCGATTTTTCCCTGTGGGGGGACGCAGGCTCCGTTGTTGACGGCGCTTTCAAGCCCAGGGGCTGGCAGAACTGGTGGCTGGTCTTCTACGTGGTCTGGTGGACCTCCTACATCCCCTTTTGCGGCGGATTCGTGGCCCGGGTATCCAAGGGCAGAAGCGTCAGGGAATTCCTGCTGGGGGCCGTGATCGCGCCCATGGCCATCGCCTTTCTCTGCTTCGGGGCCTGGGGCAGCACCTCCGCCTTTTTCCAGATCACCGGCGCCGTGGACATGTACCAGCAGATCCAGTCGGATTTCGGGGGCACCATTTTCCGCCTCCTCCACGAACTCCCCCTGGCCTCCCTGTCCATCCCCCTGGTACTGATCTCCTCCACCATCTACGGGATCACCACCTATGACTCCACCACCTACTTCATCTCCATGCAGCTTTCCGGCGGCCAGCTCAATCCCAAGATGAGCATGCGGGTATTGGTGGGGGCGCTGATCGGGGCGGCAGGGCTCACCTTCCTGACCATCGGCAACTTCAACGGGCTCAAAAGCCTGGGCATTGTGGCCGGAGCCCCCTTCTTCCTGGTGCTCATGGCCTATATGTACTCCATTGCCCGGATGGTGACCATGGCCAAGCGGGGCGAATTCTAACCCCCGGATCAATCATTAACCCGTTGCCCCGGTTTCCGGTACTGCCGGGGCAACCCAAACTTAAGGACAGATATGCCGCTGAACAGATCAACACTGGAAGTTATCTCTTCCGGACAGATGGAACAGCTTCACCGGGCCACAGTAAAAATCCTGGCGGAAACCGGTGTCATATTCGAGTGTGAGGAGGCCGTGGACATCTTCAGGGACCACGGTGCCCAAACCGACGGCCAGACCGTCCGGATTTCCGAAGAAATGCTGGACAAAGCCCTGCTCTCCGCCCCGGACACCTTTTTCCACCGGGCCAGGAACCCGGAACATTCCCTTTATGTGGGCCACCGCCAGAAAAAGCTGGTGCTTTCCGCCTCCTACGGCCCGGTCAATATCCTGGATCCGGAGCAGGGGCTGCGGCCCGGCACCATGGCCGACTATGAAAACCTCACCCGGCTCACCCAGGCAATCGATACCATAAACATGGCCGGCGGGCTGCCCGTTGACCCCTGCGATGCAGACCCCGGGCGCAAATGCTTTGAGATGCTCCACCGGATCATCCGCCATTCGGACAAACCGGTATGGGCGTTTTCCTCACCCAAGGCGGATATCTTCAAAATGTTCGAGATGGTCCGCATGGCCTTCGGCAGCGGAAAAGACCTCTTTGACCACCATGTGGTGGCCGCCCCGGTATGCCCCTTAAGCCCGCTGAAATATTCCCGCACCTCTGCCGAGACCCTCATTGCCTACGCCCGGTACGGCCAGCCCCTTTATAT
>JAKSBB010001065.1 GCA_022361315.1 Desulfobacterales bacterium | reverse complement strand
GCGACTAGTTGATTTAGGTCTTTTAAAAAGAAGGCGTCCACACGGGAGTTTATCTCCATGTCGGACGCCTTTTTTTTGTTTTATACAAAAGCCCGGTGTCTGTGTGCAAGGCGCTCCACAAGGGCGGCATCCGGAGAAAAGGGATTTGGGACGGCGGGCGGCTCAGCAATTGACTGGCCGAATCCGGCCGTATCAGGATGGGTTGGCTGTGTCAGCGGTTCCATCTGATTCATTTTTTCTAAATGCATATTGTACGACCGCACCATAAGAATTTCCAGATTGATGACATCCTCCACATTGTAAGCCAGCAGTGTCTCCAGCAGTTTTTGATTCCCGGTTTTTTTATATTCGTGCCATAAAATGACGGCAAAACTGCCATCCACGCCGTCAAGATCCCCCCTGTCGATGCCAAATGCTTTTTCACACCGTTTCAATCCGCCTTTGTAACCCAGGGCACCCAGTACATACCTTAAATCAATATGGGCCTGGTCCAGAGGGATATCCATCCTGGACCGGATAAAGGGCAGATCAAAGGTTTTACCGTTGTAGGTGACCAGGAGGCCGTACTTTTCGATATCCGCCGGGAAATCTTCAAGGTTTTCCCCCCGGACATAGGTCTTCACCTCGACGCCGTCCCAGAGGGCTATTGTGGTGATATGGTCCCAGGGGGAGAGGCCTGTGGTTTCAATATCCAGAAAAACGGCGGTCTGCCTGAATGTCTTGAACAGGCGGTACTGCTGCCCTGCGGGCAGGTGGGTTGCAAAATAGCCGGCATCTCTCCGGGACAAACTCCGGATGGAATCTTCAAGTCCCTTTCGTATGGCCTTGTCTTTTTTCCCCGGGCCGTTGAATCTGTTCAGCGCATCTTGCCAGGTGAAAATACCCTGCTGCCAGAGTTTTTGTTCAGAGGCCGGACCGATACCGGGCAGGTGGCAGAAACTGTGTTCGATCATTTATTTTCCTAATGGTTTTTTTCTCACGGGTTAAAGTTTGGCCCCTTATACCCCGAATGGGTATGAGAAGACAAAGGGGAAATCGAGCCAGGTTTGCTTGACCCTCAAATTGGGGCATGATAGCTTTGTTTGCAGGAACTTAACCCATCAGGATGAATACCATGGTTTCACAACACCTTAAGCGGAAATTCCCGGTCTGTACACCGAACGGTGCTGCACGCGGCGCCGTTCGCCTTTTAGTTATATGCCTCTCCTGTGTTTTTCTGGCAGGTACCACACTCGGGTTGTCCGGGTGCGGTGAAAAAGAACCAAGTGATGAGGAATTGGTTCTGGGTAACTGGACCCAGTATAAAAACCGGGCATACATTCTTCTGATTATAAATCCGAAGGGCACTTGGAATTCATCGGTGCGGATCGCCGATGTCACCTCAAAGATTGTAAGCTCCAGGGGAAATGCAAACGGTTCCTGGCACATGGAAGAAGGACAGCTGATATTCACCGTAGTGGAATCCGACATCGAGGAAGTCTGGGAAAAAAACGACACCACATTTTTTGAAATTGTCGAGCTGGGCGAGCGGATGATGTTGCTGAAAGAAGAAAACGGCCGGGTGGGTGAATGGAATAAAACCAGCGGTCAGAAAGGGCCGGCTGCTGAAGGGGAGGTGGCCCAAATTATTGAAATGGCACCCTATGCCGTTAATTTAAACAAGAACAGTTCCAATGTCCAGGACCGGTATCTGTGTATGAATATGCACATGGTACTCAAGGAACTGATGCCCGACCAGGAAGTACCGAAGTTTCATCCCAGGGCCAGGGACGCGGCGATTCTGTTTTTAAGTTCTCTGGTTTACGGGGATGTGGAAAATTTTGACAAGATCAAGGCCCAGAAGAAAAAGCTGGTGGATGTGCTGAATCCCTATATGGAGGGGTTCATCAAGGACATTGATATTGAGCATGTGATCATTGCCACCTCTGTGACAAAGGTGGAGGAATTTATCATTGAGCACACCATCGGAAAAGATGAAGAGGAGGGTGAGGGTGAAGACGGCGAGGATGGAGACGGCAAAGCGGATGATAAAAGCGCTTAGCCGATAATTATCCGGCCATCTAATCCCTTGATTTTGTCACAAGCACCATTCCGGATCGCAGCTTGATCGTTGCCGTATCTCCTGTAAAAACGTTACTCACACCAAGTGCTGTACCCATATCGAGGGTTTTCTCAGTCAGCGGATAGGCCAGCCCCTCCAGCGTCAGTCCCGTTACCCGATCCGTGACCGGTATGACGGAGAGCAACTCTCCCGGGCTCCCTTTCACAGTCGTATTGGAATCCACCAGAAAGATCTCATTATTGGTATCCAGTATCTTGCCCTTTACGCCCAGGCCCAGAAGGCGGCGGAGCATCAGGACGTTGGCAACGGTATGATCCAGGCGACGTCCGGTGACCCCCATGAGGACTACCTCATCCGCCCCCTGGCTGACGGCGTATTCCAGGCAGAGTTCCGTATCGGTCATATCTTTTTTTTGGGGATAGGTTTGCACGGGAATGTCCCTGGCAGCAAAGAAATCCTTTGAGGCCTCGTCGATGGAATCCAGGTCTCCTATGATGAGGTCAGGGTTCACGGATACCTTTCTTAAATGGATTGCCCCGCCGTCTGCCGCAATGATCATGTCAGCCGTGGACAGCTCCCGGCGAATATCGGGGGTGGGGGCGAAACGGCCGTTTGCAACAATAATCGCTTTCATGGTCCCTTGCATACCAGAAAAAAAAAGTATTGAAAACCTCAGGGTGGCCGTGCATTTACAACTCCTTTCTTGACACCCGCCCTGCAAACGAATATTTTCCCTGTGAAATGATACGGATTAAACGCATACATACCTATATTTTTTTTGAGCTTGTACCGCCTTTTATCATCAGTCTGTTTTTTCTGACCTTTGTGTTTCTGATGACCCGGATTCCGGAAATCACGAATATGGTGGTCAACTACGATACCAGTATCTGGGATATTCTGATGCTCATCGGCTTTACCCTGCCCAGATTCATGGAATTCACCCTGCCCATGTCGGCCATGATTTCCATTCTCTTAACCTTTATGCGCATGGCCGGAGAAAATGAGATCGTTGCACTGAAAGGGGCCGGCGCCTCCCTTTACAGGCTGTTGCCGCCGGTGATTGTTTTTTCCGTAGCCGCCACCATACTCACCATGTGGATTACGGTCTACGGGGTGTCATGGGGGAAACTCTCTCTGAAGAAAAAGAGCATCGACATTGCCAGATCTTCGGTGGACGCCGCACTCCAGGAACGGCAGTTCAATTCCCAGCTTAGGGATATCATGGTCTATGTCTCCCATGTGGACATGAAGACCCGGGAATTAACCGATGTCTTCATTGAGGACCGGCGGACCCAGGGGGTGGTTTCAATCTCTGTGGCCCCCCGGGGCAAACTCATACGCCGTGATGATGACAAGGTGTATACCATCCGTCTGTATGACGGGATGATTAACCAGGTCGATGCCGAGAATGCGGCGGTCACCAACATCAAATTCGGTCACTATGATATCAATGTTGATCTGCTCAGCCTTCAGAAACAGGGGGGGCGTAAGTTGCGTAAGGAATTGGATGAACTGAGTCTGAATGAACTGGTGCAACGGATACGTGCAGGGTTTGAAAAGCCAGCCCTGAAAAGCGAAGCGTTAATGATTCTTCATGAAAAATTTTCCATTCCCTTTGCCTGTTTGTCATTGGGACTTCTGGCCTTTCCTCTGGGGGTCCAGTCTAATTCTCTGAGACGGTCTTCCGGTTTCGGGATGGGGATTTTCTTTTTTCTGCTCTATTATTTCCTTCTGGCTGCCGGCTGGTCTGCCGGAGAAACCGGTCATTATCCGCCTTTCATCGGGATGTGGCTGCCCAATGTGGTGATGGGGGCGGCCGGTGTTTATCTACTGGTGCGGAACGCCAAGGAACAGCCGGTACGCATGCCCCGTGTGGTTCAGGCCGGGGTGGAGGCCATCTCCCGCCGCTTTAAGAAAAAGATTGAGGCTCGGTAATGAAGTGCCTTCACAAATATTGGCTCAAAGAATTTTCACGGTTCTTTATCATCATCCAGGGGCTCATTCTGGTGTTGTTTGTGTTTATCGACTATCTGTCCAGAATGGACAAGTTTATCAAGTCGGATATCACCATGCTCAAGGGGCTGTGGTATGTATTGCTCAAACTGCCGTTCATGTTTGTCCAGTTGACCCCGGCCAGCCTCCTGCTGGCCGTTATCGCGTCATTCGGCATCATGAACCGGAATGCGGAGCTGACCGCATTGAAATCCTCCGGGATTTCCGTCTACTTTCTGGTGAAGCCGGCTCTGGCAGCCGGCGTGGCCCTGGCCTGTGTGATGTTTTTTGTCGGAGAAACCCTGATTCCCATTTCCATGTCCCGGGCTAATTACATCCGCTACCAGGAAATGGACGGGGGACCTACAACATCCCAGGGCAGAACGGATATTTGGATCAAAACGGAGCGGCACATGGTGCATATAAACTTTTTTGATCCTGTACAACAGCGGGTGGCCGGCGTCACTGCCACGGCCATGGGGGACGGGTATAAAATCGTTCAGCGGATTGATGCCCGCAACGGTGTATACATAGACGGACAATGGAAATTCGAAGGCGTGACCGAGCAGGTTTACAATCCGGAAACCGATGACTATGACGTCATCACCCAGGCGGTAAAGCGCATGGATTTAAAGCTGGCACCGGAAGATCTCGGTGAACTGGCCATGAAAACCGATGAAATGAGTTTCTCAGAACTCCGGGCATATGTCCGGAAAGTCACAAACGAGGGGTATGATGCCACCACCTATCGGGTGGATATGTACGGCAAACTTGCCTTTCCCTTTATCTGCGTCATCATGGCACTGACAGGGGCCGCCACCGGTATGCGCGCCTTTGTGAAAACCAACCTGCCTGTGGGGATCGCACTGGGGGTGGTGATTTGTTTTCTTTACTGGTTTATGTTCGGGTTTTGTATTTCCCTGGGGTATGCCAAGATTCTGCCGCCGGTGGTAGCGGCCTGGGTGTCAAATCTGGTCTTTTTGTGCCTGGGAACGATCTATCTGATTAATACCGAGTAACCTGGCATAAGTGGACTGAATTCACCCCATGATTTTTTGCTATCATATTATTGTTACCCTGGTGTTTATTCTGGTGTTGCCCCTGCTGCCGCTGCTTTGGGCCGTGTCGGAAAAACGGCGGGCAAATCTGCTGCCGCGCCTGGGACTGTTTACCGCCATTCCGGAAAAACGGCCGGGAACGAAACGAATCTGGGTCCACGCCCTGTCCGTGGGTGAGGTGAATTCTGCCGTACCGTTTGTAAATCGTCTGAAGGAGCGGGTGCCGGGGGCTGAAATTGTTTTTACCGCCTCAACCCGTACCGGATATGAAACGGCCGGGCGGTTGTTGGGCGCTGAACGTGAAGACTCACCTGTATCTGTGATTGCATATTTCCCCTACGATTTCTGGACGTCGGTGTTGCGTGTGACCGGCAGAATCCGGCCGGATCTGGTCTGCCTGGTGGAAACCGATCTGTGGCCGGGATTTTTGTCCATCATGAAAGCCAAGGCAATCGCAGTGGTGCTTGTAAATGCGAGGCTTTCGGAAAGGTCCTTGAAAGGGTATTTGAAACTAGGGCGGTTTTCTTCCCTGTTTTTTTCCTCCCTCTCCCATGTCATGGCACAGACCGCAAAAGATGCACAGGGGTTCCGGCAATTGGAGATTCCAGGAGAGAACCTTTCCATAACGGGCAATATTAAATTCGACCAGCCGGCCTTGGTGTTGAACGCCGGCGAGATCAATACCTTGCAGGAGCGGTTCGGGGTTACCCCGGGACAGCCGGTGTGGATCGCCGGCAGCACCCATGAAGGGGAGGAGGAGATGCTTACGGATGTTTTTGTCCGGGTTAAGGCGGGCATCCCCGACCTTAAGCTGATTGTCGCGCCCAGGGATCCCGGCCGGAGCCGTTCTGTGATGTCGACGCTACCTGAGAGACTCAATGCCGCCTGCCTGTCTGATGATCCAGATGTAAAAGCAACAGCTGATGTAATTTTCATTGATTCCTTGGGGGAACTGGCAAGTGCCTATGCCATCTGTGATCTGGCTTTTATCGGCGGATCTTTGGTCCCGCTGGGCGGCCACAATCCCCTGGAGCCGGCCATGTTCGGCAAGCCGGTTATTTTCGGTCCGCATATGACCGATTTTCATGAAGTGGCTGAGTGGCTAACGGAAGCTGGTGGCGCTGTCATTGTTGACGGGGCTGCCACAGGGGAGGAAATCATTCGGGAACTGCTGACGGATACGAATAGAAACACAAAGACGGGAGATGCTGCCAGGAACGTATTTCTGGATAATTCCGGTGCGGTCCAAAAGATTCTCGACATCATGGGAGAGAAGGATTTTGTTTAAGTCGCTGACGGATAAAATCACCCGAATCTCAGGTCAGGATATATCCGAGTCCCCCGGTTTTACAGAGCGTTGCCTGGCGGGGATCTCAGGGGTGTATTCAGCGGTAGTAGGCATCCGTTCCTTTCTATATGACAAGGGGATACTGCAATCGAAGCAACTCCCCTGCCCGGTGATTTCCATCGGCAATATCGTTGCCGGAGGTGCCGGTAAGACCCCGACGACGGTATACCTGGCCGGTATTTTAAGGGATCTTGGATACCGGCCCGTGGTGGTCAGCCGCGGATATAAGGGCAATTTGAAAAAGGAGGCCGCTGTGGTGGGGGACGGCAGCCGGGTCTTTCTTGATGCGGATACCGCCGGGGAGGAGCCCCACATGATGGCGGCGGCAGGACAATTTCCCGTTGTGGTGGGAAAAAAACGCTACCTGGCAGGCCGGCTGGCCCTGAAGGAATTGGCAGATCCGGATGTGAACGTGGTCATTCTGGATGACGGATTTCAGCACAGGGCGCTGGACCGGAATTTAAATCTGGTGCTGTTCGATTACCGGCGGCCTTTGGGAAACGGCCG
>JAKSBB010000854.1 GCA_022361315.1 Desulfobacterales bacterium | reverse complement strand
GGGTTTGTTGGATCATATTTCCAGGGCCGAAGAAGCCGGAAGACAGCTTGGCGGTATACCGGTAAACAGAGACGGCCAGCCCCTTGTCCTGCCCGATCTGCCGCCGGACCGGGTCAGGTACTGGCGGGGAAAGACGGCATTGACAGCCGATCTCTACCAGGGAGTACTTGGGCGTCCCCGTTTTTAGAAGGAAGTTTCATCACTTAAAAACCGATCAGCACCTGGAGAACGAGATGAACCAAAGCCCCACAGATAAAAAAGAAATCTTCGGATGGGTGATGTTTGATTTTGCCAACTCTGCCTATACCACCCTGGTGGTCACCTTTATCTACGCCACCTATTTTGTCTCTGCCATTGCACCGGATAAGATCCATGGGACAGCACTATGGTCCAGAGGCGTCACCATCACTGCCATCATGGTGGCGGTTCTCTCCCCCCTGCTCGGCGCCCTGGCAGACCAGGGTAAATTACGGAAAACCTTCCTGCTGATATCCACCCTGGTGATGGTGGCGGGCACAGCCATGCTCAACGTTGTGATGCCCGGCCAGGTCTATCAGGCACTGATCTGGTTTGTTATATCCAATATCGCCTTTGAATTGGGCATGGTCTTTTACAACGCCTTCCTCCCGGATATTTCCACTCCCCGAACCATCGGCCGTGTGTCCGGCATTGGCTGGGGTGTCGGTTATATTGGCGGACTCGCTGCCATGGCCATGGCCATGATCGGTTTTATCAACCCGGAGGTTCCCTGGTTCGGCCTGGCCAAGGACACAGGTGCCCATATCCGTGCCACCAACCTTCTCGTGGCCGCCTGGATCGCCGTTTTCTGCCTTCCCCTGTTCATATTCGTAAAAAGCCGGTCTCCCCGGTCTGAATCCGGGCAGACCGATACACCCGGGGCTATGGCGCTTATTTCAGCCGGTATGAATGACATCCGGAGCACATTCAAAGAAATCCGCACCTACCGGGAAATCGTCAAACTCCTGGTGGCCCGGATGATATACAATGACGGGCTGGTCACCATCTTCGCCTTCGGCGGCATTTACGCGGCAGGTACCTTTGGCTTTACCTTCCAGGAAATCATGATTTTCGGTATTGTGCTGAACGTCGCCGCCGGTATCGGCGCCCTGATCATGGGGATATTTGACGATAAGCTCGGGGGGAAAAAAACCATTCAGATTTCCAATATCGTGCTGGCCCTGGCCGCTATCCTGGCGGTATTCGCCCCGGATAAAACCCTTTTCTGGGTGGCCGGGGTATTGGTGGGCTTTTTTGCCGGCCCCAACCAGTCCGCTTCCAGATCCCTGCTGGGCAGATTTGTCCCCCGGGAAAAAGAGAACCAGTTTTTCGGCTTCTTTGCCTTTTCGGGAAAGCTGACCGCTTTTTTCGGCCCCCTGCTTCTGGGTATTCTCACCCAGGTATTTAACTCCCAGCGGGCGGGCATTTCCGTGGTGGCCCTCTTTTTCATCATCGGGGGACTGATTCTGGCCAGGGTAGATGAAGAAAAGGGAATGGCCGCTGCCCGGAAAACCTGAGATTCAACCCCAATATAACAAACAGGAGGTAAGTATGTTCGTATTAGGCATCCAAGGCAGCCCCCGGAAAAACGGGAACTGCGAATATCTTCTGTCCGCTTTTTTAAAAGAATGTGAAACCCGGGGGGCACGTACCGAGACCATCCGGCCCCACAATCTGGATATCGGCCCCTGCAAAGAACTGATCGTCTGTGAAAAAAAAGGGTTCTGCCCCATCCGGGACCAGATGGAGGAACTGGGCTATGAAAAAATCAGGCAGGCAGATGTGGTGGTGCTGGCGTCCCCGGTGTTTTTTTACGGGGTAACAGCCCAGGTCAAGGTGTTTATCGACCGGTGCCAGATGTTCTGGGGTCGGAAATACAAGCTTCGGCTT
>JAKSBB010000527.1 GCA_022361315.1 Desulfobacterales bacterium | reverse complement strand
CGGGTGGCGGAAGAAATTATCTTCAACCGGATTTCCACCGGGGCCTCCAACGATATCAAGCAGGCCACCAAGCTGGCAAACCGCATGATCCGGAGCTTCGGTATGAGCGACAACCTGGCACCTCTCTCCTATGAAGACAGTGACGACAACATCTTCATCGGCAGGGAAATGACCCAGGCCAAGAGCTACTCCGAGGCCACCGCACAGCGGATTGATGCCGAAGTGGCGGCCATCATTGACGGGGCGTACGCCAATGCCAAGAAGATCCTGGAAGAGAATATCGATATTCTCCATGCCCTTACTGATCTGCTCCTGGAAAAGGAGACCATCATGGGTCCGGAGCTGGACGACCTGATCGCAGAAATGCGGCCGGAGTTCGACTTCTTCGGTAAGCGGAATATCCGGACCGCACCGGAGCCACCCACGGTTGAGGAAATGGCGGCCCAGGCTGAAACTGACGCGGATGCTGCTGAGGCTGATGACGCTGATGTCGAGGAAGAAACCGACAATAGTGCTGACGGTGACATTGTTGATTTCCCGGGCTTGGATACCGAAGATCAGTCAGATGAAGGCAATACGCCTGATCCAAAGCAAGATGAATCGGACAACGAAGATCCCAAAAACAAGAATTAGGAGACCCTAAATTGTCCATGGAAAATTTTACGCTGGAGTTCGGCCGTTTCCGTCTTGATCTGGGCAGCAAGGCCTGCATCATGGGCATTCTCAACACCACCCCGGACTCCTTTTCCGACGGCGGACAATTCAACACCCTGGATGCGGCCCTGGCACAGGGCCGCGCCCTGGTGGATGCCGGAGCCCACATCCTGGATATCGGGGGGGAAAGTTCACGCCCCGGTGCGGCCCCCGTGTCGGAGCAGGAAGAGCTGGACCGGACCATCCCGGTGATTGAAAAGCTGTCTTCCGAAATCGACGTCCCCATCTCCATTGATACGGTGAAATCAACAGTGGGCAGGGCGGCACTGGATGCCGGCGCCGCCATCATCAATGATATCTCCGCCTTTGAAAAAGATCCGGCCCTGGCCGATCTGGCAGCAGAAACCGGGGCCCCGGCCATTCTCATGCACATGAAGGGAACGCCTGAGACCATGCAGATTAACCCCAGTTATGACGACCTGATGGGGGAGATCACGGACTACCTGGACGCCCGGGTGGCCTTTGCGGTTGAACGGGGTGTTGCCCGGGACAAAATTATTCTCGATCCGGGCATTGGCTTCGGCAAAACCGTCGAACACAACCTGGTGCTGATCAAAGAACTACACCGGCTCACCGCCCTTGGTTTCCCCGTGCTCATGGGGCCGTCAAGAAAATCCTTTATCCAGAACATCCTCACCCGGACCACCAAAAAGGAAGCCGGACCGGATGATCCCAGAACCGAATACGGCACATTGGCTGCCGTTGCAGCGTCTCTGATGAACGGGGCGCATATCGTGAGGGTTCACGATGTTGAAACGGTTGCCTCATTTTCCCGGATCATTGATGCGATCCGGAATGCCTGATCCATTGAGACATATCCCGGCCCTTGTGGTGGGGATATGTCTTCTTGCACCTGCGTTTTTCCTCTTCCATGCGGGGTGCACCGCCGAACCCGTAGAGTCTGACTTTCTCCTCCCTGTTGATTTTGCCAATGTACCGGACGACATGGTACTCACCAATTTTCATACGGACAAAATCGAAATCCGGATCAAGGGGAATCCCCGAAAAATTGAACGGCTTAGCGAAGAAAACATTCTTTATCCGGCGGATTTATACACTGATTTGGAATTTGACCCGGCCGGAGATTCTGATTCCATCGAACCCGGGCATTATCTCCTGCCTGTGGACCGGACCCGGATTCCTCTGGACCCGTCCATTTCCGTGCTGGACATTACCCCCTCCTACCTCAGTGTCCGCCTGGAAAAGAAAATCACCCGGACCTTTAAAGTCACCGTACCCTACACCGGAGAACCCGCCAAAGGCCATCTGGCCCTGGCACCGGCCTGTGATCCTCCGACGGTTGAACTCACCGGCGCCCAGAGCCTGATCGAAAAAATAGAAACCCTGCAGACCAAACCCGTAGACATCACCGGGGCCAATGAGGGCTTTAAAAAGGAAGTTCCCCTGGATCTTGAAAATCCGCTGCTGTTCAGCTCCGCCCAGGCCATGTTCATCGTCACTGTCCCCATCCAGGCCCAGACAGGGACACGGACCCTTGCCGATCTTCCGATTCGATTAAAGAACAGTCCCCAAAAGGTCAGTATCACACCGGATACCATCACCATTGAAATCAAAGGACCGGAAGATGCCCTGTCCAGCAAGACCATCACCGACAACATATACGCCTTCATGGATCTTAAGGGCCTCAAACCCGGGGTTCATGCCCGGCATGCCTATATCAACATCCCCGTTGATCTGGTCATGACCAATGCAAGCCCCCAGGTATTTACCGTAAAAATAGAATAGCCTCATTGGCCATAAATTCATGGCAGGCCCTTCCTGTACTTGCCATTGATGGCCGGCACTGGTAAACAAAAGACAGTACCGATACCAAGCTGAACCAAATGAAGGAGATGATTGATGCTGCTGGTAATAGATGTGGGAAACACCAATACGGTAATCGGGGTCTATGAAAACGACCGACTCATAGAGGACTGGCGGATCAGAACCGTCCGGGAAAACACGGCTGACGAATTCAACATTCTGGCCAGCGCCCTTTTTGCTGACAAGGGCATTGATCCCTCCCGGATTAAAAAAATCGTGATTTCATCTGTGGTTCCGTCATCGGTGCGGATTCTGGATGCTTTTTGCCAGCGTTACCTGAAGCTTGATCCCCTGTGGATCAACCCGGCTGCCGTAAAAAAACTGATGCCCATTCTCTACTCCAATCCCAACGAAGTGGGGGCGGACCGCATCGTTAATGCCGTTGCCGCATACGATAAGTACAAACGGGCACTGATCATCATCGATTTCGGTACCGCCACCACCTTTGACGTGGTAACGGAAAAGGGAGAATACCTGGGCGGCGCCATCTGTCCCGGTGTGATGATCTCTTCGGAAGCACTTTTTCAACGGGCCTCCCGCCTGCCCAGGGTGGAAATCTTCAAGGCACCGGAACGGGTCATCGGGGATGATACCATTGAAAGTATCAAGTCAGGGCTGATTCACGGCAATGCCGCCATGGTGGACGGCATGGTGGCCCGGATGAAGAAGGAAATGGCGGCAGCCCCCATGATCATCGCCACCGGCGGGCTGGCCCCCCTGATTGCCGAAGTCTCCGATGCCATTGAAACCGTTGATCAGGAACTGACCCTCAACGGCCTGAGGATTATCTCCAAAGAAATGTAGGGAACCTTACAGATGGATGGGAGCGGACAGCATACCAGGAACGGACGGACAGGGTGTCTCATGCAGTGCCTGTACGTCTTCTCTGCCCTGCTGTTCATGCTTATCTCCATACTTCCGGTCCACGCCCTGGCTCCCGAAGAAGTGCTTGTTATTGCCAACCGCAATGCGGCCAAAAGCCAAGGACTGGCCAAATTTTACATGGAACAGCGGGGAATTCCCGAAGAGAACCTCGTCCTGCTCTGGATGACGGACAAGGAAAATTGTACCCGGGAGGAATATGAAAAAAAGGCGGTTCCCCCGATCCGCAGGTTCCTGAGTACACATCCGGACATTCGTGCTCTGGTGACGGTCTATGGTGTCCCCTTGAGAATTCGTCCCCCGGCCAGGCCAAAGGGTGAGATGAACAAAACGGCAGGCACGGGGGCAGCATTTGACTCCGAGTTAACCCTGGTGAAGGTACCGGCCTACACCCTTAAAAACTGGCAACTCAACCCGTTTTACCTGGGCTACAAAGGAAAAAAAACCAAGATCCTCAAAAAAGATGTGATGATGGTCAGCCGTCTGGATGCCCCCAATGCCGGCATTGTCCGCCGTATGATCAAGGACAGCATCATGGCGGAGAATGAGGGGCTTCGGGGCAAGGCTTACTTTGATGCCAGATGGGCCATGCCCCGAAAAGGGACGAAATTGTCGGGATATGCATATTACGACGTATCCCTCCATAAAACCGCCCGCTTTCACAGAGAAAAAAAGATCCTTCCCGTGGTCCTCAACCAGGAAAAAGCCCTTTTTGGTCCGGGCCAGGCCCGGAATGCAGCCCTGTACTGCGGCTGGTACAGCCTCTCCAACTATGTTGATGCCTTCCAGTGGAACCGGGGTGCCGTGGGCTACCATATGGCCAGTGGTGAATGCGTGACCCTGAAAGGGAAAGGTAATACCTGGTGCAAGCGCATTCTTGAAAAAGGGGCTGCCGCCACCATCGGGCCCGTGGACGAGCCGTATATCCAGGCATTCCCCGTCCCTGAAATCTTTTTCAACCTGCTCACCGAAGGGTACCTGACCCTGGCGGAAGCCTATACGGTCAGCCTGCCGTATCTTTCCTGGCAGATGATTCTTGTGGGGGATCCCCTGTATAAGCTCAATATCGTGAAAGGAGAGGGGTAATGGGTCTTATCCGTTTATTGAAACAGGATCTTGCCGCAGAGACCCGTAAATGGGCAGAAAAAGGGTTGATCTCACCGGACCAGGCTGCGGCCATATGTAAGGAGTACGGCATTGACTTCCATGATACGGACCAGCGGTCACGGGGGTACTGGATACTTGTCGTGCTGGGATACCTGTTCATCGGCATGGCCCTGCTCACCCTGATCGGTGCCAATTGGGACAATATCCCCAGGGGGGTGCGGATGGGAGGGCTCATCGTTATCACCCTCTTTACCCATCTGGCAGGACTTCAAAAATATCGCCTGGGAAAAGAGAAGGCTGCTGTGGGCCTTTTCTTTCTGGGGTCCCTGTTTTACGGGGCATCCATCATGCTCATCGCCCAGATTTATCACATCGGAGAACATTTTCCGGACGGGATCCTGATGTGGGCGCTGGGGGTGCTCCCCCTGGCATTGCTGCTGAAAAGCCGGGCATTGATGCAATTGACCATGACCCTGGGTATCCTCTGGTTTTTCGTCGAGACCCATCTGGGATACTTCCCCTGGTTTTTCCCCGTTTTCCTTTCCGCCGCTGCCTGGCACCTGATCAAATCCGGTGCCAGCAAAACCCTGTTCCTTGCAGTAGTGATCATGACCGGTATCTTTCTGGAATACGGTATATCCTGGTGGCTGGACGGATGGCAGCATCTGGACTTTCATGCGGAAAATCTCTTCTTTGCCGGGGGGTGGGTACTGTGCTGCTACGGATTCTCAAAATACCTGATCCACAGGGCAAATCCGGATGCTGTGGACTACGGTACACTGCTGGCCCTCTGGTGTCTGCGTTTCTTCATTGTTACCCTGTTTATCTTCGGCTTTGAAGCGGCCTGGGAAGAGCTGTTCGCAATGGAATGGCAGGCCCCGTTGCCAGCACTTACCGGCGGCATATGCCTGGCCGGCGCAGCCCTTATCTTAACCCGGCTTGGGCCAAAGGGGCCCTCCGGCCTGTTGGTCACAGGTATGGTCAGCCTGCTGTATCTTTTGTCATTCGCCGCATCCCAAATCGTCACGGATAGATCCGTAGCCATTTATTTCGCCGTCGCCGGCAACATCATCCTTATCAGCGCATGTGTCTGGCTCATCGTCAACGGGATCAGGAACAGCATCTCCCACTATTTCTTCCTCGGTGTGGTCACCATATTGCTCACCGGCCTTGTGCGGTATGTGGATCTGGTGGGGGATTATATCGGCGCGGCCGCCCTCTTCCTGGGGTTTGCCGTGATTCTCCTGGCCACCGCCCGGTTCTGGAGATCTCGAACCAAAACCGGGAACAGGCGCAATAAAAGGGAGGAGGCATGACAAATTTAAACGCCAGGTCTAAAAAGATTCTCATCGGGCTGATCCTGGTGATTCTCTGCCAGACAGCAGTGCTGGGTATGGTGTACGTCAACGCCAGAATACCCCTGTGGACCGGAGAAGAGATCCGGCTGAAAACGATACCTGTTGACCCCCGCAGCCTGTTCAGGGGTAACTATGCCCGGCTGCGTTACGACATCAGTGAAATCCCCGGTGAAAAAATAAACCGGATTCGGGTACCCAAATCAAACGAGCCGATTTACGTAATGCTATCGCCGGCGCCCGGCGGCATCCACGTATACCGGGATATCAGCTTCACCCGTCCGGAGACCGGTCCCTTTATCCGGGGACGGGTTATCCGCCACGGACGCCATCCGCAAAAGCGTTACCGGATCCGATACGGCATTGAAGCCTACTTCGCCCCGAAGGAAAAGGCCCTGGCCTTAGAACGTAAACTCCAATCATCCGCCGTTGCCCGTATCTTCATATCCGATGCCGGGAAAGCGGCCCTGGACAGTATCCATGACCATTAAACCGCTCCACCTCCTTTTCCCGCAATGGCAGGGTTCCGGCCCCAGCAATGCACTTTTTCATGCCGCACATGCCCTGGCAGACGCCTGCCCCGGGATACAATTTACACCGGTGCAGGTGCCTGAAACCGAATCCCTGGATGTTGTCAACGGGGTTCTGGGGTACAACGGCATCCTGTCCCGGATGACTGTCGCCGCCGACATGGTTTCCCGTGAAGCCCCGGATGTGATCCTTACCATTGGTGGAGACTGCGGCATCGAGCCGGTACCGGTCTCCTGGCTGAACCGCAAACACGACGGGAATTTTACCCTGGTATGGCTGGATGCCCATGCCGATCTCAACACTCCGGAAACCTCTCCGTCGGGCTGCTACCACGGTATGCCCCTGGCAACCCTTATGGGACTTGGAGATCCGGATATCTGCAGCACCTGTGCGTCAACACTCAGACCGGATCAGATTATCCTTGCAGGTTTGCGGGATCTTGACCCGGCAGAGGCCCACATCATCGAAAAAGAGAACATCACCCGGGTCAACGCCTCTGACATGGCAGCCGACGACACCCTTCTGGCAGAAGCCATTCTGAAAAAGGGCAATCACCCGGTTTACATTCATATTGACCTGGATGTTCTGGACCCCGACGCCTATCCTTATGTCAGGCATCCGGAACCCGGCGGACTGACCCCGGAGGCGCTGCAACGCACACTTGCCGCAATCCGGCAAGACTGCACCGTAGCCGGTCTGGGATTAATGGAATTCTCCCTGGAACCCTATACGCGTATGTCCACCGGTGTCGGTGGGTTGCAGGGAGATCGGGATGAAAAAGGGCTTGAAACGGTGATCGCTATTCTGGACGGATTTGGCGGGATTCTCAGGACGGCTTGACTTCGGGCAGATAAACGCTGAAACACGTCCCTTCACCCGGTGTGCTTTCCACGGTTACGGCACCGCCGTAATTCCTTGCGATGCCATGGACAACGGCCAGCCCCAGTCCGGCATTGCTGCCGCCCTCTTTCGTGGAGTAATAGGGTTCAAATATCCGCGGCAGTGCGTCGGGTTCAATGCCCGGCCCCGTATCCGTCACCCGGCAGCGGATGTAGGCCCCCGGCGGGATATCCAGCGCTGCATACTGGCCGTCCCGGGACAGGATAATTCTATCTCCCCCCACCATGATGGTTCCCCGGTGATCCATGGCATGGGCGGCGTTGGTAATCAGATTCATCAATACCTGCCGCAGACGGGTTTCCTCGCCCATGACCATCAATTGGCCGCCGCTGGGCTCGAATTCCAGTGTCAGGTCCTCTCCCATGGATAGCCGGATCAGCTTGAGGGTTTCCCACATCAGCGGTTCCAGATCCAGCGGATAGGTATCGTGCCGATCTTCCCGGCCGATGGTGTACAGTTTTTCCGCCAGGTTCACCGCCTGTTTGGTGGCGGTAATCACCCGGTTCAGGTAGCGTGCGGCCGGATGATCCTCACCGGCGATTTCAATGGAAAGATCCGTATAATTCAGAATGATACTCAGGACATTGTTAAAATCATGGGCGGTACCGCCGGCCATCAGTCCGATGGACTCCATCTTCCTGGATTGCCAGAGCCGCTGTTCAAGCTCCTGCTTTTCCACTTCCGCCTTTCGCCGCTCGGTGATGTCCCTGCCCATTAACAGCAATCCCGGCTCCTGTTGGCCGTCCACCATGGGCACCAGGGATATTTCCAGGGGAACCGTGGTACCGTCACGGCAGATCAGATGGGCCTCAGCCAGTTGCCCCCGTGTTTGGCAGATCTTGTCGAATGAGGGCAGCAGCAGACGGACATCCTCACCCAGAAGTGACGCACTGCCAAACCCCGAAAGTGAAACACCGAAGGTATTCACATAGACGATTTTTCCTGTGCCGGAGACCTTCAGTATCAATTCACGGGCCGTCTCCGACAGCAGGCGGTAACGGGATTCGCTTGCCTTCAGGGAAGCCTGTGACGCCGACAATTGTTTCACCTTCTCTTCCAGGGCTGTATTGGTCTCCCTGACCCGGCTGTAGAGATCGTAGGTTTCAAGTGCATTGGCACAATGGGTCATGAGAATGGAGAAGAGTTCCAGCACCGCCTCAGGCAGATCCCTGGGCGAACCCTCAAGAATGGCGACGCACATCCCGCGGGTTCTGGACACGGTTGCCAGGACGTGAAAAAGAAAATGACAGGTAAAATCATGGGAGGCCGCTGTAACCGGTTTCTTTTCAAGAACCGCCCGGGAAAATGTACCATCCTCAATAAAGGCGGCAAGCTCAGACGCCACCAGTTCCCG
>JAKSBB010000881.1 GCA_022361315.1 Desulfobacterales bacterium | reverse complement strand
TTCCCGGTGCATCTGCCGCATGGCAAGGTGGGTCCTCACCCGAGCCCGCACCTCAGACTTGGGGAAGGGACGGGTGATATAATCCACGGCACCCAGCTCAAATCCCCGGGTCTTGTGCTCCGCAGCTTCCACTGCCGTGATGAAGATCACGGGAATATCCCGGGTACGTTTGTCCGCTTTGAGCCGCCGGCATACCTCAAACCCGTCCATCTCCGGCATGAGAATATCCAGAAGAATCAGGTCCGGAATCTGTTTATCAATCCGGTCCAGAGCCGTTCTGCCGGATTTTGCGATGGTCAGCCTGTATTGGTCTTTCAGGGTGGCGGCAAGGATATCTATATTGGTGGGACTGTCGTCAACGATCATGATCAGGTCGGACATCATTGGATGGATCCCTTCAGTTTAACGATTAATTCACGAACGGCTTCACCGGCCAGGTCATGGTCATGGTCGGCGATATGTTCCCTGATGGTGAGGGCCAGAGGATGGGTGCACACCTTAGATAACCGGGACGTCAGCAGTTCCAATTCCTTGAGTTCAGGAAATGCCAGTGCCTTGTTAAATTCTGTAAGTACCTGTACCGCCTGTTCCGGAATATGTTGTCCGGTGGGGGAGGGCGGCGGCTGATACTCGGACAGCAGTGTACGAATGGAGGCCAGGACAATCGTCAGCGCATTCTCAAGCTCATTCAGAGGGGCCTGGTTCCGTTCCGGAAGGGCAGGTGCCCCCTTGCATTTGTTTTCCATGTCCAGGGCAAGCCGGTGAAGTGCGTCTGCGCCGATGCCGGATGCACTCCCCTTGAGGCTGTGTACCTGGGTAATCACCCGTTCCCTGTCTCCACGGGTCCAGGCATCCTCAATCTCTGTGATGAGGGATTCATGGTTTTTAAAAAAGGTGTCCAGAATGTGGAGAAATACCGTTTCGTTTACACCCAGGCTTGCCAAGGCGGATTTCAGGTGTATTCCCGGAATGCGGTCAGGCAGTGTTGCGGCTTTGTCCTGTGCGTCACTGTTATCAATTGCCTTTGGCGGTGCAGCGGCGGTCTGGGGGGGCTGTTTATCACAATCCGTTTTTTCAGGATGCCCCGGGGGAACCATACGCATCAGCGTCTCGAACAATCGGTCGTGGTCCACCGGTTTTGAAATATAGGCGTTCATTCCGGCAGCCATGCACTTCCCTTCATCTTCCTTCAGGGTATGGGCGGTCATGGCGATGATGGGCAATTGCTCCCGATCTTTGAATTTGCGGATTTCCCGGGTGGCCTCAAACCCGTCCATGCCCGGCATCTGAAGATCCATGAGAACCGCGTCAAACCCCTGGGACCGAACCGCATCCACGGCACCGATACCCGAATCCACAAGGATGGGTTTGATACCGGCCAGTTCAAGAACCGCCAGGATGATTTCCTGATTGGTGGGGGTGTCTTCCACCACCAATACCCGGCTGCCCTCAAGCTGCCTGCGGTAGTCCGCCATGGCCGTAAAACGGTCTGCCGGTGTTGAATCCGGGCGGTCTTCTGACGGATGCCAGGGAATCAGGGGGAGGGTGAAGGTGAACCGGCTACCCTGGTCCGGAGCACTGTCCACTGTGATGGTGCCTTCCATCATCTCCACCAGCTGGCCGCAGATGGACAG
>JAKSBB010000177.1 GCA_022361315.1 Desulfobacterales bacterium | reverse complement strand
TTTGAGTGAGGAGGAACAGGCGGATATTCTGGCGCTGGCTGATGATCTCAATGACCTGATTGACCGGGTATCTGCCGGTGTCCAGGACGGATCGAAAGATCAGCCGCTGAATTTTCTTTCCAAGTACGATTCATTAAAACACTATGATATGACATCCGAGGTCACCCGGTCTTCCGCCCTTGCCGATGAAATGACCATTGTGCCGGAACGGCTTGATATTCCTGAAGATGACAATCTGAAACGTGAAGCCGGGCTGGAACTTCTTCAACAGGTGTATAACAGATACGGACGTATCAATCCGATGTTGGATGAATAGAACTTTCGGGGTGGTGGCTGCGGCTTGACACCCCTGGCAAAGTTGGCTTATGGTGCCGGTTTGATAATTTGAAACCGGAGACCCCTTGTGATGCACACCTGCCGAATACTGATTTTTATTTTCCTGCTGTTCCCCCATACTGGTCTTGCTGCCGATACGCTTTCCGGAAAGGACCTTGCCCGGCTGTTCACTGACGAGGCCTACAGGGTCTTTCAGATTCTTTATGAAGGGGATGTCTCCCTCCTTGAAAAGGGAACCCATTTCGTTGATCCTGTGCTGGACGAGTCCCGAAAAGAATTGCGTTTCACTTCCAAACATTATGAGGATGCCACGGGCAGCCGATTGTCCTGCCTCGTGGGACAGGACAGGGCGGAGATCACCTTGCAACAGGCCTGGCCGGATGCGGCCAATGATATCGCCGAAAATCTGCAGGCATCCCCGCTGCTTATGTTCCAGGGGCACAATCTGATTGAGAACGGGGTAAACGCCTTTTTTCGATCATCGGTATACGAGTTTGAAGGGCACTACTACGAGATCATTCTTGCAGGCAGGGGGGATAAAAAGGCGCCGGAGATCACCCTGGGCTACTATCGTAAAAACCGGGCAGGGAATACACAAATTTTTGCTGAACCCAAGGCAAAATGGGTGGCAGGATTTCCGGCCGGAGACGATGGCCTTCCGTCCGCCAGGGTGGTCATGCAGCGGTACACAGATGCGCCGGCGGATATCTTCGGCAGCCATACCCTTGAAATCAAATTTGAAGATGCGACACCGGTACTGGTGTTTACACCGGGGCTTTATCCCATGTGGAAAGATAAGGCTGCTGCCCAAAAAGGGTATATCAGAGAGGTTACCGGTATCCGGATTGATGACTCATCTTATCCGGGTTTCGTGAAGGAAAACGGCGCCCCTTCGGATGAACAGAAAATCTCATTGTCAGTCCCCATCAGCAAAGAGAGTTTCGAACTGATCAGCAAGGGCGAGAAAATCACCTTTGAGCTGGACACCACACTTGGAGAAACAATCCAGGTGATCTTTCCCCTCAAAGGTGCGGGCGATGCCGCCCGACGGGCGGTCACAGCCGTTAAATTGCTGCCGTTATCTCCATTCATGGCCCGGATTGCCGTTCAGGATTACAACTGGATTGATGCCGCCATTCTCGGTGGGGCAGATGTAAACCAGGTGTTGGCCAGCGGGCTCACACCACTCCATCTGGCAGTCAATCTCCGTGATCCGAAAATGATACTGACCCTTGGCATGGCAGAGAACCTTGAAAAAAAAAAAAAAAACAGTGACGGGGACGGCTATCTGCATATGGCCGCCAACTATCTGCGGGAAGTTGAGGTGATGGAAGCCCTTCTGGATATCGGGTGTGCTCCGGACAGTCTTGACCGGAACGGGCGTACCCCTCTGAGCCGGACGGTTTGCTATGACGGCTATTATAAAATAGATCTGCTTTTGGAAGCCGGTGCCGATATCAACGCGGCGGACCGGGAGGGATTTACCGCCCTTCATCATACGGTCAGAAACCGGTTTTCGTCACCGGAGGAGACGGCCTATCTGATTCGGAACGGTGCGGATAAAAACCGGCAGGCCAAGGACGGCAGCACACCGCTGATGACGGCCATCGATAACCAGTGCTGGAAACATATCCGGGCGCTGCTGGACGCAGATGTAGACCTTGGGCGCAAAGATAAAAAAGGGATGACGGCTCTGGACAAAGCCAAATACTACAGGGACCATAAAGATCTGGCTGAGGCCATCCCCATGCTGGTGCTTCAGGGGGAAACAGCAGTCCGTGACGCACAAAACGCCTATAAGGCGCTTGTTGTGGCTTTGGAAAAGTAAACGCCCTGAGGAATCGCCTGCCGGTTCGATATCTTTCTCGTTTCCTGAAAGCGAATTTATTCAACAATTTAATCGGATCTTGACATCTGTTCGTATCGTTTGTATAAGCTTGTATATACAAGCTGCATATGTCCATTTTCCGGGAGGTTCCCGGACATCATACAAGGAGGGGCCCATGACCGATCTTATCCAGAATACGAACCAGACCATCTGCCTGCCGGATGAACTGCCGGAGGAAAAAACGTTTCAGCCCGGTATCCGCCGTGCCCCGGACCGGGGATTCCGCCTGACCCCGAAGCAGACGGCTGTGGCCCTGAAAAATGCCCTGCGCTATGTGCCGGAAGTCCTACACGAAATCCTGATACCGGAATTTCTTGACGAGCTGAAAACCCGGGGACGGATCTATGGGTACAGGTTCCGGCCCGCCGGTGAAATCAAGGCCAAATCCATCCACGAGTACAAAGGCCGTTGTGAAGCCGCCAAAGCCATCCAGGTAATGATCGACAA
>JAKSBB010001230.1 GCA_022361315.1 Desulfobacterales bacterium | reverse complement strand
CGTTATTTGCGTATATCCTCAGCAGGTATTGCTCTTCAGACGAGAGCAGTTCGGCTTTTTTCAGGTATAGGGCCGATGTGAATCCTTCCTTGGTTTTGAACACACCGATATATGCGTCATCAAGAAATTGCTCGCCCCCCCGGGCAAACATCCCGTCGTAGACCCCGGATACCGACTCCGGCAGAATCGCTTCAATGGGCGTACCGTCCAAATCCTTGTACTCACCATTTCCGGCAATCATCAACACCTTTCCCGCCGGAAACCCGACAAAATAAGCACCCGAGATCCCCTTATCCTCATCCAGACGGAGAATCTGGTCCAATTGCTCCAGGACCTGGTGTCCAAATGCCCGGAAGGATTTATTTTTAAACACCAGGGAAGTGGAACGAATAATGGCTTCCAGGCCTTCCCTGTTTCTTTCGATGGTTTTCAGACTTTGATATGCCCTCAGGCAGGAAATGACAGAAGTGAAAAGCTTCTGGGCGGTGAATTCGGGCTTGGTTTTATATTCGTTGATATCATATTTGGAAATGACATTGTGTTCCGGGGCCTTCCCCGGCTGTCCGGTTCTCAGAACAATTCTGACTTTGCTGTTGTTCAGGGTTTTACGGATGTATTCCACCAGTTGAAGCCCGGTGTCATCCTCTTCCATCACCACATCCAGAAGGATCATGGCAATATCGGGCTCGTTTGCCATGATTTCCCGGACCTCACCGCCGGTATAAGCGGAAATCAACGACAGCCCCCTGCCGTCAAAACAAAATCCTTTGAGTGTAATCCGTGTGATTTCGTGAACTTCCTCTTCATCATCAACCACAAGGATTTTCCACCGGTCTTTGTCGGAAACCTCGGGTGCCGCCTCCCAGCGGCCCCGGGTCTCTTCTCCGGCAAAGACCAGGGGTCCGTCACTCTTGTCCGTGAATTCCAGCCCCATTGCCCAGGTCTCTCCTCTTCAGGTTTTCTCCTTAAAATAGGTATCCACAAGGGATTCCGCTAACCCCAGATAGGTGGACGGCGACAGAGTTCCCATACGGGATTTCACCTCAGGCGGTACCTTTTCAAGGCCATCCACAAAATCCTGAAGTTCGGCTTTACCGATTTTATGTCCCCGTGTCAGGTCTTTGAGACGCTCGTAAGGATTATCTTCACCATATACCCGCATCACGGTCTGAAAGGGTTCGGCCAGCAGTTCCTGATTGTCATCCAGATCCTTTTGCAACACGGCCTCATTCAAATCAACCTTGGAAAGTCCTTTTAAGGCATTTTTCACACCGATACCAAAATATCCGAAGGCTGACCCCAGGCTCCTGAGTACGGTACTGTCGCTCAAATCCCTCTGAAACCTGGACTTCTGGAGCTTCACTGCCAGATGTTCCATCATGGAGATGGCGATACCCATATTGCCTTCGCTGTTTTCAAAGTCGATTGGGTTAACTTTATGGGGCATGGTGGACGACCCGGTTTCCCCCTTTTTGACACGTTGCTTGAAGTATCCCAGACTGATGTATCCCCACATATCCCGGTCAAAATCTATCATGGTGGCAGCCGCCCTGACCATAGAATGCAGTACCTGGGACAGGGCCGTGTTCGGATTAATCTGGGTGGTAAACAAAATAGGAGCTAACCCCAGATGGTTACGGACAAATCTCCGGGAAGCGTCAATCCAGTCCACATCGGGAAAAGCGAACAGATGGGCGTTGTAGTTACCGGTTGCCCCGTTAATCTTTGCCTGAACCTCTTTTCCGGAGAGAAATGCGATTTCCTGATTCATGCGCCAGGCGTAGTTAACAAATTCCTTGCCGACGGTGGTGGGGGTTGCCGGCTGGCCATGGGTACGGGACATCATGGGTACGGATTTGTAGGCAACCGCTTTTTCCTCAATGGCGGCCACATATTTCTCCAGTAAATCAACAACCATATCTTTACCCTGATTGAGCATCAGCCCATAGGCGGTGTTGTTGATATCTTCTGAGGTACAGGAGAAATGAACCCACTCTCTGATACCTGCAAGGCCGGCATCATCCATTTTTTCCTTGATGAAGTATTCCACGGCTTTTACATCGTGGTTGGTCCGCCGCTCGATTTCTTTGACCCGCTCCGCATCACTGATGCTGAAGGTACCCACGATATCATCCAGAGCCGTCAGGTCCAAAACCTCTGCAGACGGCGCCGAATCAGCCTGGGCCCCCGTCTGGTGTAGTTTCAAATCGTTGATGATAAACTTCAGCCATTCAATTTCCACCTTAACACGATGACGGATCAGACCGAATTCACTGAACAGCTCGGATAACTCCTCTGTCAGGCGGGCGTACCGCCCGTCCAGCGGAGTGATAGATGCAACCTTTGTCATAATTTCTCCATACTAAGAAAACCGTGAATATCCACCCGCGTCGGCAGACCCAACACTATAGTATAATTAACAATATTCACGCACACTAATTTAATCCAAAGAAAAATATCCCATACAAATACCAGACTATCCCGCAATACACAATCTTAAATCAGGCTGAAGCCGCCGTTATCTACGGAAAATCAAGGATTATCATACCAGATTCAGCCCTGGTTCTCAATCCGTGAAACAATATTGACGGCACTTTGGGCAGTGTAAAAATCTTATCTGTCAGATATGCATCCCATACTTGACAAGGGTCCGGGTTTTAAAGTATTTTAGCACCTTAATTTTTTGAGTGAATCTTTTTTAGCGCCTTGCAGGAGTACAAATCTTATGGCATTGACCAAAACCATCATTGCAGAAAGAATACAAGACAAATTAGAACTTTCCAGAACCACGACCTACGAGGTTATGGAGGAGTTTCTTGAAATTATAAAGGAAACCATCGAAAACGGCGAAGACATTATGATCAGCGGCTTCGGTAAATTCTGCGTCAATGAAAAAAAAGCGCGGAAAGGCAGAAACCCCGCCACTGACGAAGAAATGATCCTGCCCGCCAGACGCGTTGTAACCTTCAAATGTTCAGGTAAACTCCGCGATCAGATTAACACCTGATCCGCGTCCATTCCGGTTGCCAATGTTCATCTCTGACCAATTGATCACCGCCATCATCCTGATCGCCGTTTTAGGCGGATATGGGGCAAATCTTCTGGCTGATTTCCTGAACATTGGCAATTTATCCCCTGCCCTGCCCCGGTCTTTTTCCGATGTATACGATGCAGACCGGTATACTCAATCCCAACATTATCTGAAAGAGACGACGCGATTCGGTGTCATCACGTCAACGGTGGATCTGGTGGTTCTGCTGGTGTTCTGGTTCAGTGGGGCTTTCGGTTTTATGGACCAATTCATCCGCGGCCTTGGATTCGGCCCGGTGATATCGGGGCTTTGCTTCATCGGCACTCTGGCCGGACTGAAGTTTTTGATATCCCTGCCCTTTTCCATATACAGTACATTTATTATTGAAGCGCGTTTCGGGTTCAACAAAACCACCCCGCGACTCTTTGTTCTGGATACGATAAAAGCCATAATTTTAGGTACCGTCCTCGGGGCGACACTACTGTCGGCAATTCTCTGGTTTTTTAATTCGGCAGGCAACCTGGCCTGGCTCTACTGCTGGATCGCCACAACCGTTATCTTGATAGTCGTTCAGTATATCGTTCCCACCTGGATCATGCCGTTGTTCAACAAATTTACCCCACTTGAAGAGGGCACCCTCAAGGAGGCACTGTTCAGCTACGCACGGTCCATTGATTTTCCCCTGTCTCAGATTTTTGTCATGGACGGCTCAAAACGGAGTGCAAAGGCCAACGCTTTTTTTACCGGCTTTGGAAATAACCGGCGCATTGTTCTCTTTGACACCCTGATTCAAGCCCTCGACACCCGGGAACTTGTGGCTGTACTGGCCCATGAAATGGGACATTTTAAGAAAAAACATATCCGCAACCGGCTGATTCTGGGCATTACCCAGATGGGAATCATATTTTATCTGCTTTCCCTTTGTATATCCCAGGAAAGTCTGTTTACCGCCTTTTCCGTGACCACCCCATCCGTGTATGCCGGGCTTGTCTTCTTCAGCCTGCTGTTTTCACCGGTGGATATGCTAATTTCTGTGGCTCTTCAGAAACTTTCCAGAAATGATGAATATGAAGCAGACCGGTTTGCTGCGGATACCACCGGGACACCGTCTGCTCTGATATCTGCTCTGAAAAAACTGAGCGCTCAGAACCTGTCCAACCTCACCCCCCATCCGTTTTACGTATTTCTGAACTATTCTCATCCGCCCACCCTTGAACGGATGTACGCCCTGGAACAAATGGAAGATAACGATAAGGGGGAATAAAGTGGAACGGATTCTGGTGACGGCAGACATTCACGGCAGCCTCAGCACCTGGCTGACGGTTCGCGCACTTTTAGGTGAAAAAGACGGGCTGGCTGTGGCCGGAGATCTGTTCGACACCCGTTACGGCCACTACGGTCATCCGGATTTCCGGCCTGAAGATATCCGTTCCGATCTGAAACAATTCCCCCACCCCTTTTATTATGTCTATGGGAATTGTGATGTCTCAGGCTTCTGTCCGGGGTACGACCGTGAAAAGACATTCCATGCATTCGGTAAATCCGTCTTCATCCATCACGGTCACCGGCCGGTACCGGCCGGCTGCAGCGCAGATATCATCATTCAGGGACACACCCACCTTTGCCATCTGGAGGAAAAGGACGGCACCATATTCATAAATCCGGGCAGCATCACCCATCCCAGAAACCAGCTGGCAACCTATGGCTGGATTGACCCGTCAGGCGTCCGGCTGGTGGATCTTAAAACCGGGAACCCTATTGTGGCCATTCCGTTTAACTAAACCGTATCAATCTTCCCCCACCGGTTTAACCCGCTGGACCGGGGAAATGGATTCCACCCTTCCGATTCCCATATTCTTTGATCTGCGCCGCTGCGCCTGCACCTTCTTTTTAAGTGCCATGTAGCGGCGGTAATTTTGATAGGCGTTGACAGCAGGCCGTCCGGACGGCTTTCCGGGCACTAAATTCGGCGAGTCATGGGGCATTTCGGGTGCGGCATTTTTCAGAAAAGCATTAAAGACAGGTTTTGCCGGCCGGGGCTTTTGCTTCCTCACTTTTTTTGGAGCGGTGGATTTATTCCGGGACGGCGCGTTTCTTTTTCCGGCCCTGGCGGTTCCTGCCCTGAAATGCCGGGATACGTTAGAAAAAAAATCGGATACGGACGATGTGGATGACGGCTTGGTTACCGTTTTATCGGGTGGGCGGTCAGCTAAATGAGGCGAGATAAATTTAAACGCCCCGTTGATCTCCTTCATCCGGTTTTCCGCATCGCGGGCCTTACGGACATCACCGGCATACCGGTCAGGATGGTGAGTTTTAGCAAGGGACCGGTAAGCGGCCTTGGCGTCAGCAGCGCTGGCCTCTGAAGACAGGCCTAAGATTTTCATGGCGGTCTGTTTATCCATTCTCCGACCATACGCCCGTGGGGAATACTTCGTCAAGCCCCTGCGGAGTAGATTCAATTGAAAAAGCCAGAGTGAAGTGCTACTATTTCGCCCGGTAATACCGGAACACGCGACTTCTAAGGAGGTGTCATGACAGCAATTGATTATACCCCGGTCTCACTTGGAAATGACCCTGACCAGGATGCCTGGTTTACTGCATTTTTCCTGGAAAACCATATCGACCCCTTTGCCTACCCTGCCAAAGTGGGCAGCAAGGAGCAGGTGGAGTTCATGGTTTTCCCCGAGGATGAAGAACGTTTCTTCCCCTGTTCGGACCGCATGTTCACCGCCATCATGTCCAGAAAAAGCGGCCGTTTTCTACTGGCACGTTACAGAGAAGTGTACGATAAGATTGTCCGTCTTGTGGATGAATTCACGGACTCTGAATATGAACGGAATTTCCTCACCGGCCTCATCCGAATCAAATATGAGCACGAGATTGAAAGCCGGCTGCTTATTCCCTCGCGATTAGAGAAACGGCTATACAAAATTTTCCTGAGCCGCACCCACATCGAAGACCCCTATGCCGGCCGTAAACGGGAAGAGAACCAGCGTGCCAGACGCCTGCTGGTATCGGAGACGTTCAACAAGTCCCTGAATCATATAAACGGAACCATTGACAATATCGAAGATATCGGCCTCACCGAACTAAGGGAACGTATAAAGGAAATTGAGTTTAAACGCCTGCTCAGTCTTCTGGCAGCCGGCCGGCTCTGGCGGGATGAAAATTTTAAAGTACCGTCCCAGAACGGCATTAAACAATTGTTTAAAACACCTTTCACCGGCAACGGACTTTCTGAACTGATGGATCTGATTCACAAACCGAAGGCAAAAATCCTCTGGCTTCTGGATGAGGCGGGCGATGCAGTGGTGGACATTCAGATTGCCAAATTTCTTGCCGGCCTGGGCCATGTGATTATCCTGGCAGTGAAGGAAATGCCTTTCTTTGAAAAAGTATCTCTTCACGACATCCGGACAGATCCTGTGCTGAAAAAGGCGTTGGAAACTGCCCAGTTCATTCATGAGAAAGCCATTGGTAAAAACAGGCTGGTTCAGCGCATGAAGCAGGATGAAAACCTGTATGTGGTATCCGACGGCACCCAGGAAACTTTAAATTTGCTGCTGGTATCCACCACCTTCTCACGGATATTCAAAGAAGTGGATTGTGTGGTCTCCAGGGGACAGGAGCAAAAAAACCGGCTGATCCACAGCCATTTCAGGTTCACCCGGGATATCATCAACATCAGCGAGGAAGATGAGGGATTGAATATCACCTTCAAACCCAGGCATCCGGATTTCATCAATTTCAGCCATACGGACCTTGAAGAAAAAGCCGGCCGGATTATTCACCAGATGAAGTCGGCTAAATCCAAACATATGACGGTGATGTTTTACAGCGGTATCATCGGCTCTATCCCCGGAAAAATAGATGTGGCAAAGCGGATCATGGGCGTTTTCATTGATCATATGCACAAGCAGTCCTCAGACCTGTTTATCATCAACCCGTCCCTGTACTATGAACCCGGTATGGATGCGGATGACCTCATGTACATGTGGGAGATTGTACAGCGGAGCGGCTATATCGACATCTGGCGGTTCCAGACCGCAGACGACATCGCAGAAAGCTTTTCCCTGATGAACCGAAAAGTACCGCCGGAATGGATTGGAAAGGACGCCACCTACAGCACGGGGTGCACCAAAGAGATGCGGATCGCCCAGGATGTTCAGAAGAAGAACACGGAAATGCAGCTTATCGGCCCGTCACTGGACAAATTTATGCGCAGGGATGAATACGGTGTGGGATCCATGTACGATCAGCGGTTGGCCGGACTCTGATCGTACATTCAGCGGACGGAATCTGACCCAAGCAGTTCAAGTGGTTTTCAGGGATTCGACCGCCTGCCTAAATGCTTTCAGGGCGAGCGTAGCACAATGGTGTTCCTTTTCCGGCAGGGTTTCAAGGTATTCAATGATATCCGCCTCCCGAATGGTTAACACCTCCCGTATATCCTTATCTTTGGCCAGATGGATGATTGTATTGGCACAGGCGTGGGTATAGATGCATCCTTTAATATCATAGGAGATCGCCGTAATTTGATATCCGTCGGCCATCAGAAAAAACATGATGGTATCGCCGCACTCCCGCTGTGCCGTACCGTAGCCGTCTGCCTGATGAACCGTTTCCTGGTAGTCCCGTTTCATGGACATTTCAAGAAATGCCACCGAGTGATCGTTCCAGAAATCAAATTTGCTCTTGTCCTGTTGCCCCATAATTGTATCCTTAAAATATAGTCCTGTTTGCATGCATATGCCTGTATGATCCAACGTATACTAAGGATAATCCGCTGGCTTGCAACTGATACCGGCAAAAAAACTACTCACATCTATTTAAATCGCTATTCAATTTAGCTTATACCGCCAAAAAACTATTCACACCCGCATAATTTCTATGCTATTGATTATGTTCATTCTTGGAAAGTATCACCATAAAGAAGTCAAGGATTCACATCGCAGGT
>JAKSBB010000637.1 GCA_022361315.1 Desulfobacterales bacterium | reverse complement strand
GTTGAGCTTTTCAACTTAAAACCCCGCGAAATCAACAGCCCATAGACCTCAAAATAAAAATCGGGAACGTCTGAAAAGGTTGGTAACAGCTTTTTCTCCATAATATCAGGGAGCTGATGAAGTAAAACCTCATTGGGCCTGTGTCTTTTAACCATCAAATAATCAAAGGAGAAAATTGTGGACTTTTTGAATCTAATTATTGATCAGGGAAACGCCTATTTATGGGGGTATATTCTTATCTATGGTTTGATTGCATTGGGCCTTTATTTCACAGTAAGATCCGGATTTGTTCAGTTCCGTCTGTTCGGAGAAATGTTCAGGCTGTTGACTGAAAAGGCAACCGAAAAAAGAGATCGGCATTCAACATCTATTTCCAGCTTCCAAGCGTTCTGCATCTCATTGGCCTCTCGTGTGGGTACCGGGAACTTGGCCGGGGTCGCCATTGCCGTTACCGTTGGTGGCCCTGGTGCCGTATTTTGGATGTGGGTTATTGCCTTAATTGGTGCGGGGTCGAGTTTCGTTGAAAGCACATTGGGTCAAATTTACAAAGTAAAAGATGGGGACGGTTTTCGTGGCGGTCCCGCATATTATATAGAACAGGGTTTAAATAACAGAGGCCTTGGGATTTTCTTTTCAATCCTGATCACGATCTCCTATAGCTTGGTCCTCAACGCCGTACAGGCAAACACAATAACCTTTGCCTTTGAAGAAGCGTTCGGCACATCGCGTATAACGGTCGGTATTGCAATTGCTTTTTTTTCAGCCGTTATCATTTTTGGTGGGGTAAAAAGAATTGCTAAAGTCTCAGAGAAACTTGTCCCTTTTATGGCGGTTGTATTTTTAGCAATGGCTTTGTTCGTTGTTCTTAAAAACATTACCTTGATTCCATCTGTGATTGGTTTAATTTTTTCCAGTGCTTTTGGTTTGGAGGCTGCAGTAGGGGGTGGCATTGGTGCTGCCCTTATGAATGGCATTAAAAGGGGGCTTTTTTCCAATGAGGCGGGAATTGGCAGTGTACCGAATGCAGCGGCAACAGCCAATGTAAGCCACCCGGTGAAGCAGGGTTTAATTCAGACCGCCGGTGTGTTCACCGATACCTTAGTTATTTGTACAGCGACCGCATTTATCATACTTGTATCCGGTGTGCATACCTCTTCTGACTTGACTGGAATTCAGCTGACACAAGCTGCTTTCAGTTCTCAAATCGGTGGCTGGGCAAACATTTTTGTTGCGATATCAATTCTTTTATTCGCTTTCAGTTCGATCATCGGAAACTATTATTATGGAGAGACCAATGTTAATTTTCTAAGCACGGATAAAATTTTCCTATTAATTTTTAGAATTTCCGTGATTGGAATGATCGTATTTGGATCGGTGGCTAAGATTGCAATTGTATGGAATCTGGCAGACTTATTTATAGGGCTTATGGCCGTGATCAACCTGATTGGTATAACATTGCTGTCCAAATTTGCCTTTAAAGCATTAAAAGATTATCTCGACCAGAAAAAGAAAGGAGTGAATCCAACATTTAACGCATCAAAGATTGAGGGACTGGAAAATGTTGAATGCTGGGGAAATGACCAGGTAAATAAAGCGCAGGTATAAAGATGGGCAATCAATTTAATTATGTTATTTGCCACATACAGGAAATGCAATACAATGAATGATTTTAATAAGATAAAGATCCCCCTTAAAATAGACGACACGGATTTGAATGTCTCTATGATATCGCGCAACGGTAAAAGGGACCCCATTTTATTTCTGCACGGATTCGGATCTACCAAAGAAGATTACGCAGATATAACCAGGCAGGAACAGCTCGATGATTTTCCATTCATCGCTTATGATGCACCGGGTTGTGGAGATACCTATTGCTCAAACCTGAAAAAAGTTTCCATTCCATTCTTACTCCAAACCGCGTTTAAAATTTTAGAATATAACGATATAAATCGTTTTCACCTGGTTGGACACTCAATGGGAGGGCTGACAGGTTTGATATTGGCGGACCGCCTGCCTGAAAGGGTTCTAAGTTTCACCAATATTGAGGGCAATATTGCACCCGAGGATTGCTTTTTAAGCAGGCAGATTATAGAATTCCCCGCGTCAAATGCTCGGGAATTTTTTGATAAATTTATTGAAAGAACCCTGCATGCTCCGGCCTACTCAAGCCCTCTTTATTCGGCAAGTTTAACGCATAAGGTCCGTGCAGAAGCTGTTCATGGTATTTTTTCCTCAATGGTACACTTGTCTGACAATGGAGAACTCATGGACAAATTTTTAAATCTACCGTGTCCGAAGATGTTTATGTATGGTGATGAAAACAGACATCTTTCGTACCTGGAATTTATCGAATCAAAAGGGGTCCGTCTTTCTGAAATACCGGAGTGCGGGCATTTTCCTATGTATTCCAATCCCCCGTTCATGTGGCGTGAACTAACTGACTTTATAAACGATTAAATCATTTACCAGCCCCTTCCATTCATATAGGAAGGGACTGGTTGTATTTCTGGCAAAAATAAGCTCATGGGCGAAGTCTATACTGAGCCGGGTTTAAAATCAGGTAAACACCGGCACCGGAGGAGACCGTACTTATCCGCCGATCCTGACTTCCACGCCTTTTTTTTCGATGCGTTCTTTCAGCGCCTGGATATGGGAAAGGGCAGGTGATTTTATGTGATCAATGGCGTAAGGCTTACCAATAACCGGGTAGGTTTCAACCCCGTACCGGTGGTAAGGTAACAATTCCAGCCGCCGAAGGCCTGTGATACTACGGGCGAATTCAGCTGTTCTGTCGAGATTTTTCGCATCATCGTTGAGCCCGGGGATGACCGGAAGCCTTAAAATCAGCTCAATTTTCTTAAATTCCTCGGCGATCCTGCGGATATTGGCCAAGATAATGGTGTTGGACTTGCCGGTCAGTTCTTCATGCCGGGCATTGTCCATGTGTTTGACATCCACATAGATCAGGTCCAGGTGCCGAAGGATCGGCACCAGCCGTTCCCAGGTCGTGTATCCGCAGGTTTCAACGGCCGTATGAAATCCCATTTCCACCGCCTTTTTCAGAATGGCTGCGGAAAAAACCGGCTGGAAAAGGGGATCCCCGCCGCTGAGGGTGATGCCGCCGCCGGACCGGTGGTAAAATACCGCGTCGTTTTCAAGCAGCCCGGCCACATCATCCGCAGTGACCTCCTGGCCGATGATCTTCAGCGCCCCGTTGGGACATGCCGTTGCACATTCTCCGCAGCACCTTCTGCAATGCTCCCTTTTGATGGTGACAGGGCGGGGCCCGGTCGGGGTATCACCCCCATTGGTTACAGCATGGTTCGGGCATGCTTCGATACAGGCCGGGCAACCGGTGCATTTGTCCCGGTACTGCCCGATTTGGGGGGGCCGTTGTTGGGATTCCGGCGAGGTACACCAGAGACATCGCAGGGGACAGCCCTTTAGGAAAATCACCGTACGAATGCCCGGGCCGTCATAGACGGCCAGGCGTTCGATTTTATAAATGGTACCGGTCACGGGTTGTTGATTTGCGTCCATCATCCGCAGCAGGCTCCGGAAAGGGTGTTGTCCGCTTTAAAGTTCAGAATAGTTCTTCCGATGATTTCATCCTGAACATCTTTTCCAAGTTCCACAAAATAGGCGGTGTAACCGGCCACACGGATGAGCAGGTCCCTGTATTCCTCCGGGTTCTGCTGGGCCGCTCGGAGGGTGTCTGCGGAGACCACGTTGAACTGGACATGGTAAATCCCGAAATCGCAGGTGGACCGGATCAGCCACATGAGGTTGCGCAGTCCCCGGTCATCCGCCACAAAGGAGGGATCCAGCTTCATGTTGAGCAGGGTGCCGGATACATACATGTCATGGGGGATTTTCGCCACGGAGTTGAGCACAGCCGTGGGGCCGTTTACATCGGTGCCGCCGGTGGGAGACAATCCGTCGGTCAGGGTGGTCCAGGCCTTTCTGCCCGATGGCAAGGCCCCCACGGCCAGTCCCAGAGGCACATGGGCGGAGACGGGAAGGATACCTGATATCATCTTGCCGTGGGGGGTGTCGTACTTGTCCACCTCGTTGGCCATGAAGGCGAACATCTCAGAGGCGATGGCATCGGTATCCCGGATGTCGTTGCCGTATTTATCGGCTTCCCGGCAGAGTTTCAGGACCCTGTCATGGCCTTCGAAGTCAGCGTCCAGGGCCGTGAGCAGTGCGTTCCAGGTCAGCTTTTTTTCCCGGAAGATGAGCTGGTCCACGGCAGACAGGCTGTTGATGAAATCCGCCACCGCATCCATGATAATTCCGTTGCCTGTGCTGTATTTGGCTCCGCCCCAGGCATAATCCGTGGCAGAGGCCACACAGTCCCTGAAGGTCAGGGAGGCCAGGGGGACGGGCCGGTCGTTCCAGGTGGTTTCCAGAACGGAGTTGGCTTCGGCAATGACTTTGATCACGTGGGCGATCTGGGTTTTCACCGCGGCCTTGAAATCCTCAAAGGTGTTGAATTCCCTGGGATCACCGGTGTCCTTGCCCAGCCGTTCCCCGGTTTTGCGGAAGACACCCGCGGTCAGGGCAAATTCCACCATGGATCCCAGGTTGACATCGGCGATGGCGGTGTAGCCCCGTAATTTGCCCATGAGATTGGTTTCCACACAACCGCAGGGGTTCCAGTCGTAGGCCTCTCCCAGGGTCACGCCTTTTTTCAGGAGCATTTTGATGCCCACCTCGTCGTTGTGGATGGCCGGGAACCCTGTACCTTCCCGGACAAGTTCGGCGATTTTCCGCAGGAACCGCACCGGATTTTTACCGGCATTGTACCGCACCGAAAGCGAAGGCTGGTAGAGCTTCACATCCGTCATGGCCTGGAGCATCATATAGGAAAGCGCATTCACCGCATCCTGGCCGTTTTCATCCACGCCGCCGCAGCAGGCGTTCTGGAACATATTGTAGCCTGATGCGAACTCGGCTGTTTTGCCGTCCTGAAACAGGCAGGGTTCGGCGTATTTGATCCAGAGACAGTCAAATAATTCCTGTGCCTGGTCATCGGTGATGGCTCCCGCATCCCTGTCTTTTTTATAGAAAGGATAGAGGTATTGGTCCATGCGGCCGGGGTTGTAGGAGGCCGCGTTCTGTTCCATGAGCAGGCAGATATGGTAGAGCCACACGGATTGCATGGCTTCCCTGAAACTGCCGGCGGGCCGGGCAGGGACCTTTTCAAGGATGTCTGCGATTTCTTCAAGTTCCGCCCGGCGTCGGGGATCCTTCTCTGTCGCGGCCTGGCGTTTGGCCTCTTTAGCATACCGTGCGGCCAGGGTAAGGATGCCGTCGCAGACCACCAGCAGGGCCTCAAGGTAGGTCCGTCGCTCATAGCCGTTGGGGTCACTGGCTTCGATACCGTCCAGGGTGTTTTCAACCGTTTTCCGGATACCGTTGATCCCGGCTTCCAGAAGCCAGTCAAATCCAGGGGTCAGTTCCCCGGGGCCCCGGACCGCCTTCCGGTCGATATAAATCACTGCATTGTCCCGCAGGGGGGCCACCCGTTCGGGAATCCGGCAGAGCCATTTTTCATATACCGACCGGTTTTTCCAATAGGGTTTGATAATATCGAGAAAGATTTTTTTGTCTTCCTCTGAAACATCAAAGGGGTCATAGGGCCTTGTGGCCATGGTGTCCAGTTCATCATCCATGATGGACCAGCAGACATCGGCACTGAGGATCCCGCCCCTCAGCCGGCTGCCGGCGCAGCCAATAATCAGTTCGTCCTCCCAGATGGTGATGTCCTTCTTCCGGCACTGCTCCCTGAAGGCCTTGGCCTTTCGCAGGGCCATTAGCTGCCCCTCGGTTTCCATGAAACTCTGGGTCAGGATTCTGGCATTTTCAAGGTCGATGGACGGCCGGGTGTTGATCACCCGTTGTTTCAGTTTCCGGATTCGTCTGAGATAAGATTTTTCTTCGGTTTCCCGGGCAGGATTTTCCATGGTTATGTCCTCCGTAATTTCTGTGTGCCGGCACTTGAACAGGCTTAGGTTCCGGCCGGCAAAAACCGGATCCCTTTTGCCGCAGAGGCAGCAAGCCGGCAAAAGGCCTGTTCAAGTGCATGCGGCCCGGCTGCCGGTATCAAACCGCGCCGGGCCCGGACTGGGCGAATGATTTGTTATAAAAAGCTGAACCCTTTTCCCAGGGGATCTTCAGGGTCAATGACAAAGGTGTGCATGCCGGTGACATGGGCACGTCCGCCCACATCCGCGATCACGGCATCGAAATTCCCGACCTTGGTCTCCTCCACGATACGGGAGGTGAAAAGGGTTCCGGTGGTGGCGCTTTCATGGCCAAAATACTTATCAATGCCGAGTTTTCCCCTGGCATGAAGCTGGGCCAGTTTGGCGCAGGTGCCCGTACCGCAGGGTGAACGACTTACAGAACCGGGAGGAATTACAACGGCATTGCTCATGGTGCCATCCGGATGCCTGGCAGGCGCGGAGAACAATACATGGGTCGCCTCTGTGATATAGTCCATTTCCGGATGATAGACACCCACCTTGGCATTGACCTGGTCCCGGATATGGGTGCCGATTTTAATCAGTTCCTTGATATTGTCCCTGCAGGGTTCGATACCCACATCCTCGGCTTCCACAATGATATAGTAGAGGCCGCCGAAGGAGAGGTCCGCCATGATCTGGCGTCCGTCGGGCAGTTCCAGGGAAATATCCTTTTTAAAGAGAAAGGCCGGGGCATTGACAAAGCTGACCCCTTTGGCGTGGCCGTTTTCCACCTGCACACTGACCTCAACCACCCCGGCAGGGGTATCCAGGCTGATCTGGGTGACGGGTTCCCTGGGCTGGATCATTCCGCTTTCGATGAGGGCCGTGGCCACCCCGATGGTGTCATGGCCGCACATGGTCAGATAGCCGCCCACCTCGATATAGACAACGCCGATATCGGTGCCCGGTGTGCATGGGGTGGTCAGGATAACCCCGGACTGCACCTCGTTGCCCCGGGGCTCAAACATCAGTGTCTGGCGGATCCAGTCGTGGTTTTCTTTCAGGTAAAGCATTTTTTCAGCAATGGTTGTTCCGGGGATCACGGGGATTCCTCCGGTCACTGTTCTGGTGGGGTCTCCGCAGGTGTGGGTGTCAATGGTGGTGAACATTCGTTCAAACTGCATGGGTATTCCTTTCAAATAAATCGCGTAAGTAAAATTGGGATAAATTCAGTCGTTGAAGGTGGTAATCCCCTTTGCTGCTGCGAAACGGTCAAGTTCTTTCCTGGCATTACCGGACAACTCGGGAGACTCACGGCTATCGAGCATTGAGGCAATCCGTTTTGAAATATTGTCCGCAAAAGTACCGTCGGGATCATCGGTTCCCATATGGCCTCTCAGGCCGATACCGGGCACCCATGATTCATTCCGGCAGTGGGTCATGGTGTGCGTATGGGTGAGGAATTCACCGGCCGGGCCGACGGCCTTGATCACCTCCAGGGCGAGACTTTCATCAGTGACCTCTACCCCGCGGGCAAAGCGTTCCACCATGCCGATGATCTCCAGATCACAGAGGAATTTTTCATAGGACATGGCCGCATCCGCATCCATCATTCCGGCGCTGTGGATCATCAGGTTCATCCTGGCCTGCCGGGAGGCCATCAGGGTCATCATGCCTTCGTAGCCGGCC
>JAKSBB010000132.1 GCA_022361315.1 Desulfobacterales bacterium | reverse complement strand
GAAATCATCGGTGTCGGCACCCTCACCGTCTGGGGCGGGAACCCGGCATTTACTCTGGGAAGCGCCTACCAGCCCTTTTCGTTTATGGTGGAAGCACCCGGCGCCTTTGTGGCTCTCGGGCTGATGCTGGCCGGAATGAACCTCATCGGAAAAAAATAAGGGAGTCGCTCAATGGACTATTTTGAACTTGCCATCGGATGCATCTTCATCAACAATATTCTTCTCGCCCAATTTTTAGGCCAATGCCCGTTTATGGGGACCTCCAAAAAGATGGAAACGGCGGTTGGCATGTCCATGGCCGTTGTCTTTGTCATGGTCATGGCCGGCATCATCACCTGGGTGGTGGATACCTACCTGCTCAAAGGACTGGATGTTGAATACCTGAGAACCGTCTCCTTTATCCTGGTTATCGCTTCTCTGGTACAATTTGTGGAAATGTTCCTGAAAAAGAGTATCCCCGGCCTCTATGCCGGTCTGGGCATCTTTTTGCCCCTGATTACAACAAACTGTGCCGTTATGGGTACCTGTCTGCTGAATATCTCCAAGGAATATTCATTTATCCAGGCCCTGGCCGCCTCTTTCTTTTACGCCATCGGTTTCGGGCTTGCCCTGATCCTTTTTGCGGGCGTCCGGGAAAGAGTGAACCTGGCCCGGGTACCCAGGGCCCTGCAGGACACCTCCATCGGCCTGGTGACCGCAGGGATGATTGCTTTGACCTTCAGCGCCTTCAAGGGCATGGTTTAAGCCTGGAATGAATCCGAAGCTGGAATAAATCCGAAGACGGATTTTCCCATTGCCAGAAAGGACGATCCGCTTTACGTAAATAAAAAGGTCTGACCGGCATTCCGGTCAGACCTTTTTCTATGACAGTCCCCATGACAAAAGAGAAGACCCCATCCACTGAAACGAACACCCCGGAAAAGAAACCTGCGGAAAAGAAGGGGGCAAAGCCCAAAGGCTTCCCTCTAATCGGCGCTATGCTTGCCGGTGCCCTATTAGTTCTCCTTGTGGCGGCGGCCGGCGCTCTGGCATGGATGAATGCCTTTTTGACCACACCGCCAACCCCCTCCGGCAAAACACAAACCTTTGTGGTGTCCCCCGGCCAAAGCCTCAATGCCATTTCCCGGGGCCTGGCACAAGAGGGACTTATTACCGATCCGCTGCGTTTCAAAATCCTGACCCGGTATAAAAAGGCGGCCACCCGGATCAAGTCGGGGGAATACAATTTATCACCGGCCATGACACCGGATCGGATTCTGGCAACATTGATCTCAGGCCGGGTAAAGCTCTATCGGTTTACCGTACCTGAGGGGCTGAATATGTTTGAAATTTCAACCTTGGCAGAAAAGGCGGGGTTCTGTGACAGGGATTATTTTTTAGCCCTCTGCAGGGATAAAAATTTTATCCGGAAGCTCAACCTTCCCGGACACACCCTGGAAGGGTATCTTTACCCCGACACCTATCATTTTCCCAAGAATACGGACTGCGAATCCGTCATCCGGAAGATGGTCCGAACCTTTCAACACGTGTTTACCGATGTCTGGGAGCAAAGGGCGAAAGAAATGGGATTCTCCGTTCATGATATCGTGACCCTGGCCTCCATTGTGGAAAAAGAAACCGGGAAAGCCGAAGAACGCCCCCTGATTGCCTCGGTATTCCACAACCGTCTGAAACGGAAGATGCGCCTTGAAAGCGACCCCACGGTGATCTACAACGTGGATGACTACCACGGCCGCATCCGGTACAAACACCTGCGGAGAAAAACCCCTTACAATACCTACCAGATGCACGGTCTGCCGCTGGGCCCCATCGCCAACCCCGGTGCCCTGGCACTGGAGGCGGTGCTTTACCCTGCGGAAAGCAACTATCTGTTTTTTGTCTCCAGGAACGACACCACCCATCAGTTTTCCACCAACCTGAGGGACCACAATAAAGCGGTCCGGAAATACCAGTTGGGGGGAAAGTCTAAAAAGTAGTCGGATTAGACATCAGTCATCAAAGCGGTTGAGGTAGACAATCACGGCACCGCTGCGGTCTTTTTTCTTTCTCTCCCATTTGAAATCAAGGACGAGTTTGTCTTTTCTCATTTGTTTGAGCAGGTCTTCCATCACATCGGGCAGGACAGGTCCCTCCTGGGAATGAAGGCCCCGGCCCACAATGATTCTAAGGGTAAAAAAGCCCTGCAGCTTGGCACCGTGAATAAATGACTTGGCCTTGGCTTCGGCCCCGATGGCGGTAAACCCGTGAAGATCCAGATCGGCCTCCGGTGGCGGATACCGTTTGAGGCGGCGTTTGAGGGGCACAGGTTTCCGCTCTGTTCGCCCGGGCTTTCTCTGCCGGAAGGATTCCTCTAAAAGCTGTGCAAAATCGACATCCTCGGGTTCTGTATCGGTTGACATGTCAGAGGCATCATCCACCGGAGATTCTGCCTTTTCTTCTTCCGGCAGAAACCGGGTTTCATACTCATCAATGAAGGGCAGACCGTGCCGGTTGACCCGGCCGGTTTCCGATGATGATTTTTTCTCATTCTTTTTTTTGCTAGGTGACGACTCATCCAGAAATGCAGCCATGAAATCTTCGTCAGACTTTAGTATGGGCAAGTCGTTTTTTTTCCTTGTCTTTTTGGTTTTTTTTCTGTGGTTTTCCATGGCCGAATCCTACCGTAAACAGGGCATATTTTCAAGATCGGGACCTGCTTCATATATTTGACTTTGCCCATCCTTCCTGTTATTGTCCATTTCATGAAAATAGGCAGCATTGTAGAATATATAGATCAGCAAAAAATAATATCTGCGGTTATCCTAAGCGAGAAAAAAGGCAAGCTGAGATTGCTCAATGAAAACAGCCGTGAAGTCAATTTCAACGAAAAACGGCTGTCCCACGTATCCCAGGATATTCTGGATACGGAGCAGTCCCGCACCAGCCTGGTGAATCACCTGAAACAGGTGACGCAAAACCGGAGAAAACTGTCTGAATCTATCGACATCAAGGATCTGTGGGAAATCCTCCACGACGAGCCCGAGGAGATTGATATTTCCGCCATGACCCTGTTCTGCTTTGATCCGCCCCTAACGGCGGACCACGAAGCTGCGGTCATCCGCGCCTTTTTTCAGGACCGTCTCTACTTTAAGTTCAACAAATTGATCTTTCTTCCCT
>JAKSBB010000348.1 GCA_022361315.1 Desulfobacterales bacterium | reverse complement strand
TACCGTTGTCCCGGAATATCAGGGTAACACCCGCCTTGTTCCGGCCGGGCAGTGTGTGAGAGGCGACGACAATTTCCGCCCGACTGCTTTTTCTGACATCGGCTGAGATATGGGACAGCAGGGTGGTAATCAGTTTGGTGAGCAGAATCTCGCTGATGCAGATCCGTCCGGATTGTCCGTCCGTGTCCAGAGAAAACTGCATATGGGGATGCTCGTATCTGAACCGGGCGTGGGTACTGCTTGTGAAATAGGTGCGCAGAATATCCACGGGATCAAGGCTGGGGGGCTCATAGGCTTTGGGCCGGGCCAGCAGGAGGAAATCCTGAACCATGTCCGATGCCAGGACGCCGGACTCATGCATGAATGAAATGGGGGTATGGAGGGGGCTGTCCTTGTCCAATTGCATGAGCACCAGTTCCGGGTAGGACACAAGTCCCGTTAAAATATTGTTCAGGTCATGGGCCAGTTGTCCGGCCATTTCTCCGATTTTTTCGTGTTCCGTTTTTCCCGGTACCGGCTGGATTGACTGATGGGACAGGGCACCGGCCAGGCAATGGAGGGCATGGATCTGGTCCGATGAAAAAATCCGGGGCCGGTTGTCCGCCACCCAGAGAAAACCTGTTTGTTTTCCGTTGTTACGGATTACTGCGCCAAGAAGCGCGTTTAGTCCAAACCTTTCCGCAAGCGGATCTGTCAAGGGCAGTCCGGCCTCCGTGTCGTCAAAAACAATGAGTTCTTCATCCCGGGGGATTTGAGTGAAACAACTGGTATTGGATGAAAAGGCCCGGGCCAGGTTCCGGGGGAGCCGGTAGGACGATCTGACTTGCGGTGTTTCCCTAACGGTTTCTATGAATACCGAGAATACGCCACCGATAATTGTCAGGGCTCTTTGAACAATGATGTCGGTGTTTTTGACCGGATCCGGACCCAGAATATGGAAAAGTTCCGCCGTACGGGCCGAAGGATTATCCACTCCGTCCGTGGGTGTAAACGGTTGATCTGCTGTCACCTCGGCAATCATCATAACTTTTTTTAGTGTGAAACCCCTTTAAGTTCAAGCTTTTTTTTAAAATCTTGCATTTTGAAGCCAACAATTATATACGAGTGCGAGGCTGGCCCCCGCGGTCGAATCTTAAATTGCAGAAAATGAAAGCGTACAATACATGGAAATCTATCAGGGGATCGTTCTGGGCATCCTTCAGGGGTTAACCGAATTCCTTCCGGTCAGCAGTTCCGGCCACCTTGTTCTGGGACAACTCTACTTCGGTATGACCGAAGCCAATCTGGTGTTTGACGTCTCTGTGCACATGGGAACCCTGGCTGCGGTACTGGTGGTGTATTTTAAAGATATCATGGAGATTCTGGGATCTTTGTTCCGGTTCTGCTCCCGTAAGGTCACGGAGGCGGATGGCGAAAATCTGACCCTCGCCTGGTGTATTATTGCGGGGTCGGTACCTACGGCGTTGATCGGATTCGGTTTAAAACAGTTTGAACATATCCTGTTTACCTCATCTTTCCTGGTGGGGGGGATGTTGCTGCTCACCGGCACCCTGCTCTGGGTCTCCAGGCGATTTTACACGGAAATCGGGGGCACGGATAAATCATCCGGGCTGACGTTGCGCAGGGCCCTAACCATCGGTGTCGTTCAGGGCTGTGCCGTCATCCCGGGGATATCAAGGTCCGGTTCCACCATTGCGGCGGGAATGTTCTGCGGGCTGGACAGAACCCGGGCGGCCAAGTTTTCATTCCTGTTGTCCATCCCCGCCATTTGCGGCGCGCAGATTATCAGCGTAAAAGATGCGTTAGAGACCGGCGGATTAATTGACCCGGCCACGATTTATGGTACAATCGTCTCGTTTATTGTCGGTCTGGTGGCATTGAAGTTGTTGCTGAAACTCGTTCACACGGGTAAATTTCACCTTTTTGCGCCCTATTGCTGGCTGGCCGGCAGTTTAGCGTTGCTATCGAATTTTGTTTAAGCGTTTTAAGGAGGATCCATGCATCCCGGTATTTTCAGAGAGTATGACATCCGCGGTGTAGCCGGAGAAGAAATAACAGAAGCCGACGCTGTCTCCATCGGACAGGCATACGGCACCCTGCTGAACCAGCACGGTAGAAAAAAAATTTCTGTCGGCCGGGACTGCCGGCAGACATCGGAAGCTTACTCTGCAGCCTTTATCAAAGGGATTCTGTCCACGGGCTGTGATGTTGTGGAAATCGGCGTTTGCCCAACACCGGTATTGTACTTCTCCATCCATCATCTGGAACTGGAAGGCGGGGCCATGGTGACGGCCAGCCATAATCCACCGGAGTACAACGGATTCAAGCTCATGAGCGGTATGGATTCCATCCACAGTCAGGGGCTTCAGGATATCCGGAAAATAATTGATGATAAATCCTTTGCCACGGGTGAAGGTAAACTCACCCAGGCAGATGTCTTGACCCCATACCGGGCCATGGTTCTGGACAACATCACCCTCACCCAAAAAATCCGCATGGGGGTGGATGCCGGTAACGGTACCGGGGGGATCACCGCACTTCCCATTCTGAGAGACCTAGGGTGTGAAGTCCATGACATCTACTGTGACCTGGACGGCACCTTTCCGAACCACGAAGCCGATCCCACCCAGAAAAAGAATCTGACGGATCTCATCGCCCTGGTGCAGAAGGAAAATCTGGACCTGGGTGTGGGCTACGACGGTGATGCAGACCGTATTGGTGTGGTGGACCGTCACGGAAACGTGATCTACGGGGATCAGCTTCTGGTGATTTTTGCCCGGGAGATTCTCAAGCGGAAACCCGGCGCCACCTTTATCTCCGAAGTCAAATGTTCCATGGTGATGTATGACGACATCAGAAAACAGGGGGGCAACGCCATCATGTGGCGAACCGGCCACTCCCTGATCAAAAAGAAGATGAAAGAAGAGAATGCCGCCCTGGCCGGTGAAATGAGCGGTCATATGTTCTTTAAGGACCGCTACTACGGGTTCGACGATGCCCTCTACGCCACCTGCCGCCTTCTGGAAATCATGGCTGATACGGGTTTGGGTGTGGATGAACTCATTGAGGATTTACCCCAAACCTTTACCACACCGGAGATCCGGGTGGAATGCCCGGATGATGTTAAGTTCGATGTGGTGGACAAAATCGTTGCCCTTTACAAATCCAGGCAGGAAGTCATCGACATTGACGGCATGCGGGCCCTTTATGACGATGGATGGGGCCTTGTCAGGGCCTCAAACACCCAGCCTGCCCTGGTGCTTCGTTTTGAAGCCCTCACCGAATCCCGTCTGGAAGAGATCCGGAACGAGATCGAAGCGGATTTGAAAAAAATAATAGAGGAGACAGAATAGGCAACGGGCCTTTCGGCCCGGGGCTAAGGACAATTTATGCAGTTATCCCCTCCCCAGCAAGACGCTGTTAATCATACCGGTTCCCCGGCCCTAGTGGTCGCCGGAGCCGGTTCCGGCAAGACCCGAACCCTGACCGCCAAATTTTCCCATCTCACCGCCATCGGCCACGATCCCAGGCGGATTCTCGCCATTACCTTTACCAACAAGGCGGCCCAGGAAATGAAATCCAGGCTTATGGAGATGACAGGCCTTCCCGAGCATAGTTTTGAATGGGTACGGACCTACCATTCCGCCTGCCTGATGATCCTGAAAAAGCATTGCGAGGTCATGGGATATACCCCGCCGGTTCAGGTGTTCACCGTTTACCAGCAGGATAAGCTGGTAAAAGAACTCTGTGTTCAGAACAACATTGAGAAGAAATACGCGAACCGGATTCTCTCTACCATTTCACGGGCGAAAAACGACGGGAGCCCGGAACGCTACTTTGACCGCCATCCGGGGTTTTACAACATCCGTCTGTCGGACATCTATGCCCAGTATGAGCAACGTCTGGCAGAGATGAACTGCGTAGACTTCGACAATATTCTGCTCAAGGCCCGGGACCTGCTTCGGGACCACGAGGACATCCGTCAGTATTACCGGGACTATTTTTCCTTTATTCTGGTGGACGAGTATCAGGATACCAACAATATTCAGGAAGAGTTGACCTCGCTGCTGCTGGGCAGCCACAGAAACCTGTTTTGCGTGGGAGATGACTGGCAGTCGGTTTACGGGTTCCGTGGGTCAAACGTGGATCATTTCATCGGATTCCCGGACAAGTATAAGGATGCCAAGATTTTCAGGCTGGAGGAAAACTACCGGTCGGCAGATGAAATTGTCCAGGCGGCCAACGACATGATCGATTACAACCCCGACAAGATTGAAAAACGCTGCTTTTCGCAGAAAAAGGGCGGGGTGGTGGAAATCTATGATTTCATGTCCGATGCCCATGAGGCGGAATGGGCTGCCAAACGGATAAAAGGATTAAATAAAAACGGCCAGGGAATTCCCTACGATAAGATGGCCGTGGTTTACCGTACCAAGTTCTGTTCCCTGCCCTTTGAAAAAATTTTCAGGGCATTCAGGGTGCCCTACCGTCTGATGGGATCCCAGGGGTTCTTTGAGCGGATGGAGATTCTGGATATTAACTCCTATCTGAGCGCCTCCTTTTTTCCCAATGACGATCTTTCCTTTGAGCGGATCGTGAACACCCCCAAACGGGGCATCGGCCCGTCCATGATTAAAAAGATCTCCGCCATGCGTACGGACGGGCGAAGTCTTCAGGCCGCCGCCCGGGTGATGGTCAGAGAACGGGTGCTTACCCCCAAGGTTCACGAAAACCTTTCGGAGGTATTGTCCATTCTGGATACCATTCATGATATGCCCCCGGCCATGGCCATGGAAACGGTAATTGACAGGGCCGGGTACTACGATCACCTGGAGAAAATCACAAAAACGCCGGCGGAGTTCATCTCCAAAAAGGAGAATATTGAACAGCTCATCTATACGGCCAGGGCCAAGGATACCATGCTTGAGTACCTGGAAGAGGCCGCCCTGATCCGTGAGGACAAGGATGATGAGGATGACATGGATGAAAACGGCGTGGCACTGCTTACCATCCATTCGGCAAAGGGGCTTGAGTTTGATACGGTATTCATCGTCGGGTGCGAGGAACGCCTGTTTCCCCATTGGCGCTCCATTGATGAAGGTGAAAAGGCCCTGTCCGAGGAACGCCGTCTCATGTATGTGGCCATGACCCGTGCCGAACGTTTTCTTTATCTGAGTCATGCCAATTACCGCAAGGGTGAGTTTTCCACCCGGAGCCGGTTCATTGATAATATAAAGGAATGTCTGGCCTGACGGGAGGGGAAGGCTGCAAATGGATCTCTTTTACGCCATAAAGGAACCCGTATCCCAGGCCTTTGCCCGGATCATCCGGCAGGGGCACCGGATCATTCCCTCGGCGCAGCAGGGCATCTTCATTACCCTTTTTTTTATTATTTTCGCCACGGTGTCCGGTGTGGGTATCGTGGTGCCCCTGTTGCCCATTTATGCCCACGACCTGGGGGCGGCAGGTATTTA
>JAKSBB010000479.1 GCA_022361315.1 Desulfobacterales bacterium | reverse complement strand
TCAAAATTTGGAAAAATCTCATATCAACTAACATATCACGATGTTTATCCCTTATGTTTTTACTGAAATCTTAAATATGTCTAATGAATCACTATTCATTAGACATATGGCATAAATTCTGCTATAAATCCTTCCGTTTGGACAAACAGCACCGTTTGGCCAAGAGAAGTGGTAAATGGCAGTTGAGCAGCACCAAACGTGCTGAATAATGGCTGCCCGACGCCAGACCCGGGCAGCAAAAGACTATTAAGGGATATTGTATATGAGTTTTCAGGACAAACTATCCTCAGGGGAATTTGCTGTTCTCGCAGAAATGGACGCCCCCAAGGGGATCGATATATCAGACCTCATTACCCACGCCGGACATCTTAAATCCAGAATCGATGCAGTTGTCGTTCCTGACATGGACAACGGCGTTATGCAGATGTCCGCCCTTGGCTGCGGCGCCCTGATGAAACAGCAGGGTATCGAGCCCATGATCCATATCTACGGCAGGGACCGTAACCGCATGGCCCTCCAGGGCGATCTCCTGGCCGCCCACGTCCTGGGCATCCACAACCTCATCGTGGTTCAGGGCGAAGAGATGATCAACGGTGACCATCCCGACGCCAAAGTGGTTGATGATGTGGACGAAGAGGGACTGATTAAAATGGTATCCAAGCTCAGTGCCGGGTCCGATCTGGCCGGCTTTGATCTCAAAGGGACCCCGAACCTGTCTGCCGGATGCACCATCGCGCCTGTGGCTGACGAAGCCCAGCTTGAAGCCGAAAAGGAAAAAGCTGCCAAAAAAGTGGCGGCGGGCGCCAAGTTCGTTATTTTGCCTCCGGTGTTTGATATCCCCTTTTACACAAAGATGATTGAGTCTGTCTCATCCCTTAATGTACCGGTAATTGCCAGTGTTTTCCTGCTGAAGAATGTGGGCATGGCCCGGTATATCTCCATTAACGACCCCAACTCCCGCCTTTCCGAGGATCTCATCCGCCGTATCCGCAAGGCCAGTGACCGTGAAGCTGAATGTGTGGCCATTGCCGGCGAGATGATCCAATCCCTGAAACAGGTGTCCCAGGGAATAAAAATTTCCGCCCTGGGCTGGGAAGACAGGCTGCCCGCCATTCTGGGCAGCGCAGGTCTTTAGGGAATAATTCCTCATTGTCGAAAGTCTTTAGCCGTAAGACAAGGCAATGGATACCCATGGTTAAAAACTGATTAACGCGTAAGGTTACACATGCAAAAAATAAACGAAGAATCGTCAGGCGACAATAAAGTGCTCGTCATTGGCGGCGGTGTCGGCGGTATCAGGGCAGCCCTTGACCTGGCCGAGTCCCGTAAGGAAGTCATGCTGATTGACGCCAACTACGCCATTGGCGGGTTGATGACCCAGCTGGACCGGACCTTCCCCACAAACAACTGTGATCTGTGTACGGTTTCCCCGCACCTTTCCGCTTCCGCCCGTGAACAATTCCTCAAGGTGCGTCCCATGACCACCCTGGAAGGTCTTGAAGGTGAGGCCGGAAATTTCACCGCCACCGTCAAAACTGCCCCCCGTTACATTGATATCGACAAATGTACGGGCTGTGGTGATTGTCTCAAAGAATTCCCCGAAGCCGTCAGGTTTACCCCGGGTCTTGATCCACGGGCACCGACCTGTATGCGGTATCCCCAGGCAACCCCCTTTGCATTTTCCATTGATATGGACAAAATTGAAGACGTTGACCGTCTGAAATCAGTCTGTAAGGCTAATGCCATCCTGCCTGAAGACAAGGAAACCACAGAATCTGTGAATATCGGTTCCGTGGTACTTACCGTTGGGGCTGAATTGTTTAATCCCGCGGTTCTGGACAACTACGGCGGTGGCCAGTTCGATAACGTGGTTACAGGGCTCGACTACGAGCGGATCATGTCCGCGTCCGGCCCCTTCCAGGGAAGTCTGCTCCGGCGTTCCGATAAAAAACGTCCCAAACGGGTGGCCTGGATCCAGTGCGTGGGCTCCCGTGGTATCAACAAAGGCGATGTACCCTATTGTTCCGGTGTCTGCTGTATGTATGCCCTGAAAGAGGCCATGGTGACCAAGGAACGTTTCGGTGAAGACATCGAAACCACCATCTTCTATATGGACATGCGGACCCACGGTAAGGATTACGAGCAATACTACAACCGGGCCAAGGACGACTACGGTGTGCGCATGGTCAGAAGCCGGCCGCACTCTATTGTTGAGGTGAACGAGACCAAAAATCTGTCCATTACCTATGCCCTTGAGGATGAAGCCCGTCAGGTCATTGAAGAATTTGACATGGTCGTACTTTCCACCGGTTTCAGACCTTCGGAAACAACGGTTGATCTGGCGGGAAAACTGGGCATTGAACTCAATCCCCATAATTTTGCCGACACCGAATCCTTCAACCCGGTAAGAACGTCAAAAGAAGGCGTTTACGTGGCCGGTGTTTACGAAAGCCCCAAAGATATTCCCGAAACCATGGTACAGGCCTCTGCTGCCGCTTCCATGGCCGGTGCCCACGTGGCCGGGATTGACGCGGAAGTGGCAGAAGCCGAACTTCCCCCGGAACGGGATGTCGCAGCCGAAGCCCCCAAGATCGGTGTGTTCGTCTGTGACTGCGGTTACGATATCGGCGGTGTTGTGGATGTCCAGAAAGTGCTTGAACATGCCAAGACCAACCCGGATGTGGCGGTTGCCGAGGCCGTCGGCTACGGGTGTTCCGCAGAATCCATGACCCGCATTGAAGGAATGATCCAGGAACACGGTATCAACCGTGTGGTGATCGGCGGTTGTTCACCGAGAACCCATGAAACCAAGTTTCAGGATATGCTCAGAAGGGCAGGGTTGAACAAGTATCTGGTTGAAATGGTCAACCTCCGTGACCAGAACACCTGGGCCCATCTCACCGAGCCCCAGGAAGCCCTGGATAAGGCTTTCAAACTGATGCAGATCGGCATCTCCGGCGTCCGCATGGCCAAGCCCCTGAGTGACAATACCCTGCCCATGAGCCAGAACGCACTGGTTGTCGGCGGCGGTGTCACCGGCATGACTGCGGCCCTGAAGCTGGCCGACCAGGGCATTAAGGCCTACCTGGTAGAGCGCGCCCCGTCCCTTGGCGGTTTGGCCCGTTCCATCTCCAAGACCATCGAAGGGGAGGCGGTATCCCCCTTTGTTCAGCATCTGATTGACGAGGTGATGGCCCACGAAAACATACAGGTCATGACCCGTTCCATCATTGTTGACCATGACGGTATGCCCGGGCTGTTCAAAACCGGCATTCAGACCGGTCTGCGCATGAACTACATGCAGATTGACCACGGTGTTACCATTCTGGCTACCGGTGCCCTTGCCAACCGTCCCGATGAGTACGGACTCGGCACCCAGGGCAACGTGATGACCCAGCTGGAACTGGACAGCCTCCTGGAAGAGGATGAAGATAAGATCAAATCCATGGAACAGGTGGTGATGATCCAGTGTGTGGGTTCCAGAGAGCCCGGCAATCCCAACTGCTCCCGGATCTGCTGCCAGGCAGCCATGAAGAACGCCCTGCGCCTCAAAGCCATCAATCCTGAAATCCAGGTGTTTGTGCTCTATCGTGACATCCGGACTTACGGATTCATGGAAGACTACTACAGAGAAGCCAGAGACAAAGGCGTCAAGTTTATCCGCTTCAACCTGGACAACAAGCCCCAGGTGCGCGAGGAAGACGGAAAAGCCATTGTTCGTGTCCATGACTTTATCCTTGGCCAGGAAATCGACATTGAAGCCGATGTGGTGGCACTGAGCACAGGGCTTGTGGCCGATGATGAAACAACTGAAGATCTGGCCATTACCTTCCATATCCCCAGAACCCTGGACAACTACTTCCAGGAAGATCATGTCAAACTGCGTCCGGTGGACATGGCCCTGCGCGGCTTCTTCGTCGCCGGTACCGCCCACTCTCCCAAGATCATCCGGGAAAGCGTGACCCAGGCCCTGGCCGTTGCCGGCCGTGCCAGAACCATGCTGGCCAAAAAGGAGATTAACCTGGGGGCTGCCGTGGCAAAGGTCGACGGTAAAAAATGCGCCACCTGTCTGGTCTGCGTCCGTGCCTGCCCCTTTGATATCCCCTTTATCAATCAGGACCGGTACTCCGAGATTGATCCGGCCAAGTGTCACGGCTGCGGCGTCTGCGTGGGTGAATGTCCCGCCAAGGCCATCCAGCTGGCCGCATATGAAGACGACCAGATCCTGGCGAAATTAGATGGATTATTTGAGAGGTATAACTAATGGAAAATTTTGAACCGGAAATCGTGGCATTCTGCTGCCACTACTGCGCTTATACGGCGGCTGACATGGCCGGCAGTAAGCGGATATCCTACCCGTCCAACGTAAAGATCATCCGGGTTCCCTGTACGGGGAAGGTTGATGCCATCCATCTGATGAAAGCCCTGGAAAAGGGGGCGGACGGTGTATACGTGGCCGGCTGCCTGGAAGGGGATTGTCACTTCAAGAACGGCAACCTGCGCGCCAAGGCTCGTGTGGCACGGGTGCAGTCCTTCCTGGAAGACCTGGGATGGGAAACCGAGCGGGTGGAAATGATCCACATGTCCGCGGGCATGGGCGAACATTTTGCCAAGACCGCACGGGAGTTCACTGAAAAAATCAAAACCTTGGGCCCGAATCCTGTTAAAGAGGTTAAAACAGCAAGCAAGGCCGTCTAAACATAAAGGAAATTTGGAGATAAGACATGATAACTGCAGAACAAAAACCCATACAGGAAATTATCGGGTACATCGCGCCCTATGACAAGATTCTTCTGGTCGGTTGCAACGAGTGTGTAACCGTGTGCGCGGCAGGCGGCAGAAAAGAAGTGGGGCTTTTGGCCTCCGCCCTTCACCTGAACAGCCTCAAACAGGGCAAGACCATCGACATCAAGGAAATCACCCTGGAACGTCAATGTGACCCCGAATACGTGGAAGAACTGATCTCTTACATCAACGATGTGGATGCCGTGGTTTCCATGGCCTGCGGCTGTGGCGTACAGACCATTGCCGGCCGTTACAATACGCCGGTTTTCCCCGCCGTGAACACCAAGTTCATGGGCGCTTCCAAATCCCAGGGGATTTGGGAAGAACGCTGCCAGGGTTGCGGCGACTGCATGCTGGGCATCACCGGCGGCATCTGCCCCGTGGCCCGCTGCTCCAAGAGCCTGCTCAACGGCCCCTGCGGCGGTACCTCCGCCGGCCAGTGTGAAATCGGTCCGGATACGGATTGTGCATGGCGCCTGATCTGGGAAAGACTTGTGGAACTGGGCATCCAGGACCGTTATGAAGAACTGAACGAAGCAAAAGACTGGCGTCCCGCAGGCGGTGCAGGCCCCAGAAGAATTATCAGGGAGGACTTGGCATAATGAAAACTGAAAGCAGACTTGAAAAGGTATTTGCAGCCGGACACATGGCAGTCACTTCCGAGGTGGGTCCTCCCCGCGGTTGTGACGTCGACATCGTTGAGAAAAAGGCCAACATGATCAAGGATCATGTGGACGGGATCAACATCACAGACAACCAGACCGCCATGGTCAGAATGTCTTCCATCGCCGGCGCGGTGATCGTTAAAAACATGGGGCTGGATCCCATCATCCAGATGGTGGCCCGGGACAGAAACCGTCTGGCCATGCAGGCCGACATCATCGGTGCTTACTCTCTGGGTATCAACACCATGCTCTGTCTCTCCGGTGACCATCCCAAGTTCGGTGATCATCCTACAGCCAAGGCGGTTTATGACGTCGACTCCGTGAACATGATTAAAATGGTCACAGACATGAGAGACACCGGTAAGTTCCAGGGCGGTGCAGACATTAAAATGCCCCCCAAGATGTTCGTGGGTGCCGCAGCCAACCCCTTTGCCGACCCGTTTGAACTCCGGGTGGCCCGTCTGGCCAAAAAAGCCAAAGCAGGTGTTGATTTTATCCAGACCCAGTGTATATTCAACATGGACAAGTTCGAAACATGGATGAAAGGGGTTTGCGACCGCGGTCTGGACAAGGAAGTTAAGATCCTTGCCGGCATCACCCCCATGAAGTCTGTGGGGATGGCACGGTACATGAAAAATAAAGTCCCCGGAATGGATGTACCCGATGAGGTGATTGATCGTCTGGCCGGGGTATCCAAGGAGCAACAGCCCGAAGAAGGTATCAAAATGGCCATCGAACAGATGGAGCGCATGAAGGAAATTCCCGGTTTGGCCGGTTTCCACATCATGGCCATCGAATGGGAAGAACGGGTGGCTGAGATTGTAGAAGGGGCTGGATTATATCCCCGGCCTCAGGTATAACTGCGTTACCCTGAAGGACAAGATGGTCAGGCCTGTAATTTTTGAATCACGGGCCTGACCGGAATAAAATTGGAAAGCCGTCATTGATTTGCGTGCGGCTTTCATATAAAAGGCAAAGGTGAAAGTTCTTTTGTTCGTCCATTACAAGGAGATTTTCATATGAGTGAGAACAAACTGGTTTTAGTTGTTGATGATGATCCGGATCTGGTGGAAGCCGTATCCATGAAGCTGGAAGCCAAATCTTATAAGGTTGAAAAGGCCTATGACGGCGTTGAAGCCATGGAAAAAATTGCAGCGGAAAAACCCGCCCTGGTGATCCTGGATGTCATGATGCCCCGGAAAAACGGTTGGGAAGTCTGTGAAGAAATCAAAACCGATGACGGGCTCAAAGATATTGTTGTGGTCCTGCTGACTGCGGTTGCAGATTCGGTAAAAACCACAAGCTACACCCATCACGACGGTAAAACCACCCTTGCCGACGATTACGTACCCAAGCCCATTGACCTGGATGCGTTGATGGAGATCGTGGAAGACCACTGCGGTTAAGAGGTCTGCCAGGGTCAGACTGACCCGCCTCTATTCTGCGTAACAACCCGCCTCCGGGCAACGGGTTTCCGATATAACAGCCGGCCGGGGAATTTCCCGGCCTGCTGTGTATTAACCTGAAACCGGGAGTGCGTCTATAACACCCATGAGCGCCATTAGAATCAACGGCATACGGGTGGGGCACCAGATGTTTCATCTGCGGCAGTATCCTGATTCACCTGAATCCGGTGCAACACCACTGCTGTTTGCGTCCCTTGCCCGTGACAAAATAAACCTGCCCTGCCTGGGGCTGGAAGACTCCGGTTTTGGCCTGTCCGCATCCTGCTGTCTTGAAGGAGAGGTGCCTCCGGACCATCCTGAACAGCCGGCCTGCATGGTTTCCGTCTATCCTCACGGCTCAAAATCCGCAACCCTGGGATATCTCCTGGCATTGTTCGGAAAACAGGACATCCGCTTTTTACACATGGTCTCGTCCAATGCCATGATCTCCTTTGTCATTGAGCAAAGGGACAAGGACAGGGTCCTGGCCATGCTTGAGAACACCTTTGACCTGCCCCCCACCCATACGCCCTATGAACCCTCCTTCCATGAAGAGACAGCCGAATTTGTGAAAAAACGCTACCAGGAGACCAAGGCGTACTTCAGGGAAAAAAAGATCAAAACCTACGGGTTTTCCCTTGAATCCGGCCTGACCCTCCTGGGGCTTTCCCGTGCCCGGGAACAGCTTGAAACAGCAGGAAGGGCAATCTGCGATATGGATGAAAAATTTTATTTCAGCTCAGCATTTCTCCACGACGGGGAATACCATCTCTACAGCCTGATCCCCGGGGAGGCCGGTGGGGCGGCAGGACTGTTTGCCGGTATGGATCCCCGTCTTGACACCGTGGACCTTGTTACCTTTCACGGGCCCCATTTCGGAGACCGGTTCGGGATATTCAACTCGGCTGCAGCCTGCCTGGAACTGGCCGGGCTCAGGCTTGTGCTTGCCGGATGCACCGGCGCCAGTATCAGCCTGGTGCTGCCGGAGGGACAGGGTGCCGGGGCACTGCCCGCCCTTGAAAAAGGATTTGAGACCCCATGAGTGAGACTGACGCCGCTAAAGCTGCCAAGGTTGCCAAAGCCGGCACCGCACAGGCCGGTCCGCCGGGCAAAAGCACGGGGACAGATCCGGGGAAGATGTCTTCCGAGGAACTGTTCTGGCGGACACGCCTGTTTGACGCCCTCTCTTACCCTTCCGTGGTCATTGACCCGGGCCGGACCGTTGTGGGTGCCAATAAGAAATTTTTAGATGCTTACGGGATAGAGCTCACCGAGATTGTCGGGAAAAAATGCTTTCATTCCTTTTTATACAAGGACACCCCCTGTGACTCAGAGGATTGTCCCATCTCAAAGGTGGTCAGGACAAAGGACAACCACTCCTACACGGTAAAACACCAGTATAAATGGGAAGACCGGGTATTCTCCCCCATCTTTGACGATGACGGCGAGGTGGCCTTTGTGATTTCAAGCATCAGGGACGTCACCCGGACCAAGTCCCTGGAAAATGAGCTTATCGGTGTGAAAGAGTTTATCAGCCGGGTTATTTATTCCTCTGCATCCGCCATTGTGGCGGCTGACCGCCAGGGGAACATTGAGTTGATGAACTCCGTGGCCAAGGAACTTTTCGGGGATTTCAACGGAAATGAGGGCAAGATCACCCACGTGGAGCAGCTCTATCCAACCGGCAAGGCCAAGGAGATCATGAAGATGCTCCGGGATGAAAAGATCGGCGGCAAGGGCAAGCTGATCATTCCCAGGACCATCATCCTGAATGCTGCCGGAGAGCAGATTGAAGTGGAGATGTCCGCAGCCATTATCTACGATGACAAGGGCAACGAGTCCGCCACCATGGCCATTTACAACGACCTCAAGGACAAGAAAAAGGTTGAGGCCGAACTCAAGCAGACCCAGAAGCAGCTTGCCCAGTCCGAGAAGATGGCATCCATCGGCCAGTTGGCTGCAGGGGTGGCCCATGAGATCAACAATCCCCTGACAGGTGTATTGTTCTACGCCAGTCTCCTCCAGGAGCGGGAAGACCTGGATGAAGATGCCAAGCAGGATCTGGGCTATATTGTTGAAGATGCAGAGCGCTGCAGGAACATCGTGAAGAGTCTCCTGGTTTACAGCAGGAGCACGGATTCCAACAAGAACATCGTCCAGATTAACGAGATCGTGGACAAAAGCCTGAAACTGATCCGGGACCAGAAAAAGTTCCAGAACATCAGAATCAAAAAATACCTGGCCGAAGATATGATGCTGATCAGTGCCGATTCCAACAAACTGAACCAGGTGATTATCAACCTGGTCATGAATGCAGCCGATGCCATCAAGGGGTCAGGAGTCATCAGCATCTATACCTACAAGGATAAAACCCTCAGAAAGGTGTTTCTTGAGATCAAGGACACGGGAGCCGGGATTCCCCATAAAAATCTCTCCAGGATCTTTGATCCCTTTTTCACCACTAAAGAGGTGGGAAAAAGCACGGGCCTGGGACTGAGTATTGTGTACGGCATAATTGAAGAACACGGCGGAAAAATAAGTGTAAAAAAGACCGGGGCCAAGGGAACCACCTTTATCATGGAGTTTCCCATGTACCTGCCCAAGGAAGAAGGCATGGCATTCTGCCCGCCGGCCGGCACCGATGAAGAGCAGATTTATTAAATTTAAATTAAAGAGTTAGAAGATACCATATATGCATCAGACAAGCAGCAGGGCCAGCAGGCCTGATGACCCAATTATTCAGGGAGAACCCGTTTCCCTTAAAAAGATGATCCAGGATGTGTTTTTCAAGCCCAGGGTCCTGGTGGTGGATGACGAGACGCGGATCCAGGAAGCCTGCCAGCGCATGCTCACGGCAGAAGGATGCGAGGTGGATGTGGCCGGGAACGGCACCAAGGGCCTTGAGATGATCCAGGATTCCCACTATGATATCGTGCTTCTTGATCTGATGATGCCGGGGTTGTCCGGCATGGAAGTGCTTTCGGATATCAAGTCCCGCCATCCGGATACCGTGATCATTGTCATCACCGGTTATGCCACCCTTGAGCATTCCATTGAAACCATGAAAAAAGGGGCCTTTGATTTCCTGTCCAAACCCTTTTCCCCCCAGGAACTGAGGGTGGTGATCACCAAAGCCATTGAGTTTATACGCACCCTCCAGGACATTGCCACGGAAAAATCCAGAATGCGGGTGATGATAGACACCCTGAGGGACGGGGTGCTGACAACCGATCACCAGAAGAAGATCGCCCTGGCCAACCCGGCCTTTCTGCGGATGATCGGCGTACACCAGCGCAAGGTCATCGGCAATGAAATTTCCAAAGTGATCAAGGAGCCCACTGTACTGGCCATGATCGACAAGGCCATTGGCCAGCCCGAAGACGCCTATGCCGAAATCACCGAAGAGGTGACGGTTCCCACGGGCAACGACCAGGAGGACATTGTTATCGGCATCCGGTGCATTCCTTTCAGGGACAGGCTGAACCGGAACCTTGGCACGGTCACGGTTTTCCATGACATTACGGCATTGAAAAAACAGGATAAGCTGAAATCGGACTTTGTCTCCATGGTGGCCCATGAAATAAAAAGCCCGCTGAACTCCATTCTCATGCAGATCAAGGTGGTGCTGGACGGCCTGGCCGGGGACCTGACAGACAAGCAGCGGGAGATCCTGGAGAGAAGCTCTTTAAAGCTTACCTCTCTCACCGAGCTCTCAACGGAGCTGCTGGATCTCTCAAAGATAGAGTCCGGACTGATCAACCAGGACCGCGAATCCCTTACCCTGTGCAGCCTGATCCGTGAAAATGTGGAACTCTACCAGGCCCGGGCCAGGGAGAAGTCCATTACCCTGACGGCAGGGAAGGGCGGAGAGACCCTCTCGGTCATGGCCAACCGGAACAATATGGAAGAGGTCCTGTCCAACCTGATCTCAAATGCCATCCGGTATACCCCGGACGAGGGCAGGATCGATGTCTGGGTGGATGAAGATACCGAGTACGTCAAGCTCCACGTAAAGGACAACGGGTTCGGCATTCCCGAAGAGTTCCTGGATAATATCTGGGATAAGTTTTTCAGGGTAAAGAATGAAAAAACCCGGTTTATCAACGGCACAGGCCTCGGGCTTGCTATCGTGAAAAGAATAGTGGATACCCATAACGGGATCATCCGGGTGGACTCTGAAGAAGGCAGGGGTACAGAGTTCGTCATCTGCCTGCCAAAGGCAGACTATCCGATCTGAAAGCCGGTCAGTCAGATGCTGAGTAAGGCGGTATGTAATGTCCCTTTCGGGCAGTGCGTACCGCCTTTTTTATTTTCCGTTTTCCCTTGTCATCAGCGTTAAAAAAACATATTCAAAGGTAGCGTTGCACTGGGATGAACCATCCAACAAAGGGGTTTGTGTGGAAAAGGATATTAACGTAGAGAAGATCGAACGTCTCAACCTTGTTCTGAACGCCATCCGGGAGGTGGGGCGGCTGCTGGTCAAGGAAAATCACAGGGAACGGCTGATAAAGGGGATCTGTGACATCCTTGTGGCCCGGCGGGGGTATTTCAACGCCTGGATCGGTCTGCTTGATGAGGATCAAAATGTCGTTATGACAGCCGACTCCGGGTTTGACGGGAAGTTTGAGGCCATGGAAAAACGGCTGGACCGCAGGGAATTCACCCGGTGTATCCGGGCGACCCTGGAATCGGAAGAGGTATACGCGGTTCAGGATCCCGTGGTTGAATGCACGAACTGCGTGCTGGCTGAAAATTACTCGGGACGGGGGGCTATTGCCGTGGCCCTGGCCTATGAAAATATCCGGTATGGGTTTATGGTGCTCTCCACCCCCAAACGCCTGGCCATGGATGACACGGAAAGAAGCATCATCAAGGAGGTGGCTGACGATATCGCCATGGGGCTGTACCGAATGGAGCTTGAGGAGAAGCGAAAACTTGCGGAAAAATCCAGGGAAAGAAGCCAGGCCCGGTTCAAGATCCTTATAGAGAATTCTCTGAACTATATCTCCATTATCCAGGATCATACCATTGTTTACAAGAATCACGGGTTGCGGAAGGTCCACAGCCTCATGGACCGGGTATTCGAACCCCCGAAGTTTCTTCAGGTGTACGAGGGCGACCGGGACCGGATCCAAAAAAAATACCGTGAGCTTGTTGCGGGGAGGATCAGCAGCATTGAAGCGGACTTTCAATATTATCCGGTGATGGACGGACGGGAAAACGCCGAACTGAGGTGGGCCCTTCTTTCCGCCAGGAAGATCAATTACCTGGGGGTTGAGTCTGTGCTGACCAATATCATGGATATCACGGACTCGAAAGAGGTCCAGAGTTTCCTGCGGATCCAGGACAAGATGACATCCCTTGGCAGGGTCACGGCCGGAATCGCCCATGAGATCAGGAATCCCCTGTCCGGCATCTATATCTACCTTAAGGCACTCAAACAGATCTACAACCAGATGGGGGATATCACCCGGGTGGTCTCCATCATCGGAAAAATTGAACTGGCCTCAAACAAAATCGAATCCATTATCCAGCGGGTTATGGATTTTTCAAAGCCCAGCCGGCCGCAGTTTGTGATGGCGGATCTGAACCGGTATATTGACGAGGTGACCAAACTGACGGCAGTAACCCTGAGAAAGAGCGGTATCCGCCTGATAAAGGACCTGGACCCCGATCTTCCCGAATGCTATGCCGAACCCCATCTGATTGAGCAGGTGATTCTCAACCTGGTCACCAATGCGGCTGAGGCTATGAAAGAAGTTGAGGGGGAAAAAAGTATCGGGCTATACACCGGCCTGGACAGGAAAAAGGAGAATATCATTATCAGTGTCAGGGATACAGGCCCGGGTATCCCCCATGCCCACCAGTCCAAGATCTTTGATCCCTTTTATACCACCAAGGCCAACAGTTCCGGCATCGGGCTCTCCATCTGCCACAGGATAATTCTCGACCACGGCGGTACCCTGAAGTTCTCTGCACAGGGCAGCGGGGGGGCACAGTTCACCATTGAACTGCCCCTTGGATCGGGGAATAACAATGAAGCGGACAGGGACACTTAGATATGATTCAATACAGCATTGCCATTGTTGATGATGAGGAGACCATCCGGGATTCCCTGGATATTGTTTTATCCCCTGCCTATGCCGTCAGGCTGTACAAAGATGCAGAATCGTTTCTGGCCTCCCTGGACCGCGGGGTGCCGGACCTGGTGCTCATGGATATCGGCCTTCCGGTGATGAGCGGCATTGAAGCTCTGGGAAAACTTAAGGCAGACCATCCTGACGTTCCCGTGATAATGATCACGGCCTATGAAGATATATCCATGGTGATCCGGTCCATGAAGAGCGGTGCCTTTGACTTTATCCTCAAACCCATTAATCCGGATATCCTGGAGCTGACCATCCAAAAGGCCGCAGCCTCCATCGCCCTTGTCAAAGAGGTACACATGCTCCAGGAAAAGTATCTCCGGGAGAACGAACCCTGTTTTATCGGGGAGAGTAAGAATATTGAAAATATAATGGATTTCATCAACATGGTCTCCAGGAGCCCGGATACCCCCATCATGATCCTGGGGGAAACCGGTACCGGGAAAGAGCTGATTGCCAGGGCCATCCATGCCAGAAGCCCGGTATTCCAGGGACCCTTTGTTGCGGTGAACTGTTCGGCCTTTCCCGAAGAGCTGATCGAGTCCGAGCTGTTCGGATACGAACCCGGCGCCTTTTCAGGTGCCAGGCCCCAGGGGAAAAAGGGCTTTATTGAAGAGGCCCATTCCGGCACCCTGTTTCTGGATGAAGTGGCGGATCTCAGCCCGGCAGGCCAGGCCAAACTGCTGAGGTTCCTGGAAAGCGGGGAGTTTTACAAGGTGGGGGGCACGAAAAAGCAGGTGGTGCAGACCCGGGTGGTATCAGCCACGAACAGGGACCTGGAAGAACTGGTTGCAGCGGACAAGTTTAGAAAGGATCTCTACTTCAGGCTCTGCGTGGTCAAGGCGGATATTCCCTCACTTAACCAGCGGCCCGACGATATCCTGCCCCTGGCCAAGCACTTTCTTTACGAGTTCAATCAAAAATTTAAAAAAGACCTGAAGGGCTTTTCCAATGAAGCCATGGACAGGCTTCAGGCCCATACCTTTACCGGAAATGTCAGGGAACTGAGAAATATTGTTGAACGGAGTGTGCTGGTGGCCAGGACAGATCTTGTCTCTGTCGCGGACCTGGGGCTGGGCAGCCGGACAAGGGATGATGACGCGCCGGCTGTCCGGACC
>JAKSBB010000482.1 GCA_022361315.1 Desulfobacterales bacterium | reverse complement strand
TTCATAATGTCTTTCTCCTATATTGTGTTTTTTTATTTTTCGGTTTCAATCCGCCGGAGGACTTCCAGCGTGACGTTTTTAATGACTTCAGGGTCGGTGAGGTTGAAATCGGTCCGCAGCAGGGTAACGATCCTGCGGCTCAACTCTTCCCGATTTTCCGATCCGGTTTTATCTGCACAAGGGGCATTGCCGTAAATAATGGAAATCCCCCGGTTCCTGGCGGCATCCCTTGCACCGGGGGACAGGATGTGCTCTTTTGAAAGGCACAACGTATTCCCTTTTAGGAACTTCTCCAGGTTATGGGCTCCGATCAGTATCTTCTTCATTTATATCTCCTTTAATCCGGCGGTCCGGTCACTCACCAGTGACCCAGTATTCCGGTCACTCACCAGTGACCCAGGGGGACATAGTGCCCGGACGGTTCCGGGGTCAGGATTCGGCAGGACCAGCCGGTCCAGCAATTCCTTTCCCAGGGTGATTGCAGCGGCCTCCACCGCCTCTTCCACGGCAGATACGCTGCCGCCCACCACCAGATATGATTTTCCGTTTATGCCGTTGGCCACGGCCAGCCGGGCCAGGATGACCGCGGCCTTTTTCACGGCAGCATCTGCTGCGGCAATGCCGGAGACGGCTTTGCGGCTCTCCACCATGCCCAGGGCAGCACCCTCGGGCAGTGGCAGCCGTTTTTTAAGGGCAGTGATCACCTCGGGACTGACCCGGGGCAGGATGCGGACATCCACAGGCGCAGGGTCTGTCCCTTTGGCTTCGGATAAGGCTTCTTCCACATCCGCCTGAAGCCCGGCCACCTGGATCATATAGCGGCCCGAACAGATGCTTGCCCCCCGCAGCAATTCCACAGGCGCAGCTTTAAGCATCCGGTCCATGAGCCTCACGCCCTGGACAACGGTCCGGGTTTCCACAAGTCCCAGGGTTTCGGCAGTCGGGCGCTTCATCGGCACGGGTTACTCCTGCCCCCGGACTTCCATTTCATCAATGATACCGACAATGGCTGCATCCACCGGCGCATCGGCATGCTGAACGGTCTTCCGGGCGGAACTGCCCTGGGCCACCAGCACC
>JAKSBB010000659.1 GCA_022361315.1 Desulfobacterales bacterium | reverse complement strand
TAATATCCTGAAACTTGAAAACATCACCAAGGATTTCAAGACGGTCCGGGCCGTGGACAATGTCAGCCTGTCGGTGAACAGAGGCGAAAAAATAGTGATCGTGGGCCCCTCCGGCTCCGGCAAATCCACCCTGCTCCGGTCAGTCAACCTCCTTGAAACCATCGACAGGGGACGGATCATCTTCAAGGGCGACTCTGTGGGTTACGTGGAGAAAAAAGGCAAACTGGTACCGGATCACCCCACAAAAATAAATGCCCTTCGGGCAAGAATCGGCATGGTTTTCCAAAACTTCAATCTATTCCCCCATATGACGGTATTACAGAATGTGATGGAGGGTCCCCTCACCGTATTGAAAACCGGAAAAAACAACGCCCGCGACACAGCCCACACCATGCTGGACAAAGTCGGACTGTCCGATAAGGCAGATGTCTACCCCGCCACCCTTTCCGGTGGTCAGCAGCAACGGGTGGCCATTGCCCGTGCCCTGGCCATGAATCCGGACATCATGCTCTTTGACGAACCCACCTCCGCCCTGGATCCCGAACTGGTGGGTGAAGTCTTCAATACCATCCGCACCCTGGCCCAAGAGGGTATGACCATGATCATCGTCACCCATCAAATGGGATTTGCCCGGGAAATCGCAGACCGGGTGGCATTTATGGAGAAAGGGAAACTTTTGGCCCAGGCCCCGCCCGAGGACTTCTTTGGTGACGGTCTGGAAAATCCGAGAATCGCCGAATTTATCCGGAATGTATTATAATCCGGCGATGTTCTCTTTTGAACGGCTGAAAATACAGAAGGTATCCTGAACGATTAACCCAGGATACCTTTTTTGAGTTACAGTATTATCTTTATTTCTGGCCGAATCGGGTCAAGATCTCATCATAGGTGCCGTCGGCCTTCATCTCATTCAGGGCCGCATTAAATTTATCCACGGTCTCCCGGGCGTCTGCCCTTGTTTTGGCGATGGTGCAGTACAGGCCATAAGATTTAAAGGGCGGATCAAGAACCTCAAAGGCATCCTGATAGGGTTTGTAAGCTGCCGTGTTCTTCAGGGCGAAATAAAAATTCTGCTTCCCCATTATCACGAGATCAAGCCGCCCGGCATTCAGCTTTTTAATACTGTTGAGATCCTCTGCAGCTTCTGTTTTGAAGCCTTTTTCAGTAAGTTCCTTGATGGGGGCCGCCCCGTTAAGCCCACCGATTTTGTAAGGTTTCAATTCTTCCAATGCACTATAGGCGATGCCACTCCCCTTTTTTTGAAGAAAGACTTCTTCATTATGGGCAGCCGGTTCGGTAAAGACAAAATAGGTTTCCCGGTCGGTATTGTGGTAGGCACCTAATAATCCATCATATTTACCTTTCTTGGACATTTCCAGTGCCCGCTTCCAGGGCATGAACTCAACCTTCAATTCGTAACCGGCCCGTTTAAACGCCTCCCGGGAAAGGGCGGTAAAAAATCCGCCTTCAGGCAGATTCTCACTGTAAAACGGTTCCCAGTTCAAAGTCGCCAGGGTAAGTGTCTGGCTGGAGGCGCCCACAGCGCCCCCGAAAAGCAACGCTGCGGTAACCAAAGTGATGATACATTTTCTCATAGGTCCTCCTAAATAAAATTATATTGGTGGGTAAGCCATCCGTCGTGCATCATTAATTTGTGTCATGCCCCATTTAGAGGAATCTCACACTTTATGTCAATAATATTTCTTAAAATCGCAGCAAAAAGCACCTATCTTAATTTTTTACATACATTTTCCACCCATGGCACAACCACTGAGGCCCCGGTATTGATCCCCCGGACTGAATTTGAATGATCAACACGCCTTGAACATCATTTATGTTGATCTGTGGCGCCCACATAAAAGTCAGACAAGTTTTTATTTGACAAAATAAAAGTCAAACTCTATAAATACTAAAATTCATAAGAAAAACATGGAAATAAGCATAAAAACAGCTAAGGGGAACCATGGCCACCACCAAAACCGAACTTCGGAAACAAAAAATTCTGGACACTGCCACAAAAGTCTTTGCCCGCAGGGGATTTCAGGAGGCGACCATCACAGAAATCGCCAAAGAGGCCAAGGTCTCCGAGGCCTCGATTTACGAGTATTTTTCCACCAAAGAGGGGCTTTTGTTTTCCATACCGGCCCGTTCCAGCCGGGAGCTTTTCGACATCATGGCCTTTCACCTGAAACTCATCCGGGGGGCGGGGAACAAATTAAGAGCCATTGTATATCTGCTGATGGATTCCTATCAGAACCACCCGGACTTTGCCGCCGTCCTCATGCTCTTCCTCAAACACAATAAAAAATTCCTTGATACCTCCGGCCATCACGCCATCAAAGAAGGGGTCAGGCAGATCACCACCGTCATTGAAGAGGGGATCGAGTCCGGGGAATTTAAGCCGGATCTTAATCCCTACCTCATCCGGGCCATGGTGTTAGGCACCATTGAGCACCTGGTGACCAACTGGGTGATGACCGGCCATCCGGAGAGTCTGATTCAGTTTGTGGACCCGCTCATCGACAGCCTTCTGGCCGGTATCGAGCAGGACAACGCTGCCGCTGCTGCGACTGCATCGGCCGGATAACCGCCGCTATTTATTAGTAGCACTTTGTTTTTTCAAAGAAATTAAAAGGAGCGCTTTCATTACGTTGCCGGTTCGGTCCGGTATTTCCCATTAAAATAGGAGGATGACGTGAACGAGAATCTGCGGTTCGAAGAAAAGCCCTGGTTGCGGTTTTACGATGCCGGTGTCCCGGAATTCATTGAATACGAGGAGATGCTGCTCCAGCATTACCTTGAAGACAACAGCCGTAAGATTCCCGATAACACCGCCCTGGTTTTCCAGGGGTACCGCCTCTCCTTCAGGGAATTCAACGAGATGGCAGACGCCTTTGCCGCCTTTCTCCAGGCCAGGGGCGTAAAAAAGGGGGATGCCGTTGCCCTGCTGCTGCCCAATGTCATCCCCTGCCCGGTGGCCTTTTATGCCATCATGAAGATCGGTGCCGTGGCCGTCATGAACAATCCCCTGTATGCCGACCGGGAACTTCTCCACCAGTTCAACGATTCAAGGGCCACCCACCTCATTACCCTTGATCTGCTGGCCAACCGGATGATCGACCTGCGGCCCCGGACGGGCATCAAAAGCATCGTGGTCACCTCCATCGGGGACTACCTCCCCTTTCCCAAAAATGTCCTTTTCCCCCTGGTGGCAAAGAAAAAAGGGCTGGCCGCAGCGGTCAAGAAGGCAAAGGATGTCCACCACTGGAAGCAGGTTATCCGGCAATACCACCAGGCCCGTCCCACAGCCGTCCCCGGGGGCCTGCGGTTTGAGGACATTGCCATGTTCCAGTATACCGGCGGCACCACCGGGGTCTCCAAAGGGGCCATTCTCACCCACGGCAACCTGAGCAAACAGGCCCAGCAGATCGACAC
>JAKSBB010001117.1 GCA_022361315.1 Desulfobacterales bacterium | reverse complement strand
TCCCTTGTGGGACGGAAACGAAGTTTGGCTGATCACGGCCGGTGGTGTGACCTTCGCCGCCTTCCCCCAGGTCTACGCCACCATGTTTTCCTCCCTGTACACCCCGCTGATGCTCATTCTCTTTGCCCTGATCTTCCGGGGTGTGGCTCTGCATTTCCGCGGGAAAATCGACCATCCGGCCTGGAAACGCATCTGGGACCGTTTGATCTTCGTCGGTTCCTTTGTGCCGGCCCTGCTCTTCGGTGTGGCCTTTGCCAATATCTTCCAGGGCATCCCCTTTGACGGAGAAGGCCTCTACCACGGTAACACCCTCAAACTGTTGAACCCTTACGGTCTTCTGGGTGGCGCTCTTTTTGTACTCCTCTTTATTGTTCACGGTGCCAACTGGATGGCCATCAAGGCCACAGGCGATCTTCAGGAAAGGGCCGTAGCCATGTCATCCAAAGCCTGGATGGCACTGGTCCCCGTGGCTGTTATTTTCCTGATCGCCTCCTGGTTCTTTACAGATCTCTGGGACAACTACTTCACCTATCCCATCCTCTTTCTGGTGGTATTGCTGAACGTGGCGGCCCTGCTGTCCATCCGAGTCTTCACCGCCAAAAAGGCCTACTTCAAAGCCTGGTTCGCATCCGGGCTGACCATCGTGCTCTGCACGTTCTACGGCGTTATCGGCCTGTTTCCGGCCCTGTTCCCCTCGTCCATGAATCCGGAGTGGGATCTCACCGCCTTTAATGCCTCTTCCAGCCCCCTGACCCTGAAAATCATGCTGGGTGTGGTACTGGTATTCATCCCCATCGTGATCGTTTACCAAATTTGGGCATACTACCTGTTCAAGGACCCCATCACGGACGAAGATCTAGGACTGGACGAAGCCTATTAATTTAAGTTATAGTTTCCCCGGCAATGGCATTTGCCGGGGAAATTCACCCATTCGGCAAAATAGAAACCATTTTAATTAAAGGAGAATATTATTATGGACAAATATGTTTGCGGCCCCTGCGGCTACGTGTATGACCCTGCTGACGGAGACCCGGATAACGGCGTTGACCCCAACACCGCTTTTGAAGATCTTCCCGAAGATTGGTGCTGCCCCATCTGCGGCGCGTCCAAGGACGAATTCGAAAAAGAATAGATCATGAATTGGGTCAGTATTGACCACAGATTCTCACAAATGCCGGTCGGGAAATTATCTTCCCGGCCGGCATTTTTTTAAGGAGGCTGCCATGGCCCTTTCAGTTGTCGATCTTTACACGAAAATCCTTCCGAAAACCAATTGCAGGGATTGCGGCTATCCTACCTGCATTGCCTTTGCCGGTATGGTGGTCTCTGAAAAACTGCCCCTGAAGAACTGCCCCCACGTGGCCCCGGATGTTCTTGCCGATGCCCAGACGGAACTGGATGCCCAATATGCAGAAGGCAAATGGCTGAAAAAAGATATGGCGGCAGAAGCCCTCTCCCTGGCAAAGGAGAAGACGGGTGACATGAATCTCAAAGAGATTGCGGACAGGATCGAAGGTATTCTTGACGATGGAAAAGCCCCGGGCCCATTCCGGGAAACACCCCACATCCGCCTGCCCTATTTCAATTCCCATCTTCTGGCCACCAAAGAACGGGTGGCGGATGCCGAGGGCAAGGATCTCACCCGGAACGAGCAGACCTTTGTCTACATCCACCTGACAGCCGGCGGCACCTCTTCTCCCACCGGACGGATGAAAAGTCTCAAAGAATTCCCAAACACCATTTCCAAAATCAAATCCATGGAGAGCCATGTGGAGGCCCCTCTGCGACAGGCATTCGGCGGAAAACCGGAGGCACTGGCTTCAGCATGTTCAGCACTTGGGGGGACAGATGTTGGGGATCGGTATGAGGCACCGGATCTGGCCTATCAGTTCCGGGTGTTTCCCAGGGTGTACATAACCCTTCTCTTCTGGGATGAAAAAGACGGATTTGAGGCCGATGCCAAACTCATGTTTGACGACACAGTGATGGATCACATGGACATTGAAGCCGTGATGTTCATGAGTGAACATCTGTGTAAACGTCTAACGGCATCCTTAAATCGATAAGAATATACCGTCCCACACTGGTCGCCGAGAAGGTACCAGATTCAAGGCGCCGAGGAG
>JAKSBB010000862.1 GCA_022361315.1 Desulfobacterales bacterium | reverse complement strand
CTCAACTCCTTGATGGTAATGGCCGGCGGCGTTACCCGGGGAGGCAGCAGGGCCCGTTTTGTGAAGATGGGGTCGGTGAGCCAGTATTCCCCGCCCACCCGTACCAGGAAGGTATTATGGCCTATCCAGAGGATAAAATCCCCCTGGGTTGCGGCCAGGCGCGCTGCAGTTTCCGGCAGAACCTCCGGCATAAAAGCCTTTTCTTCCTGGCTGTATTCTGTTTTTCCGAATAGTTTCCATCCCAGGACTTCCAGAAAATTTTTATCTTTCATTCTCAGCCAGGGGGCGTAGAATTTGTCTCCGTCCCTGTTGGATGCGTACAGGTCTGATGAATCGGTGTTTGCCACGGTTTGCCGCCACACCGTTTCGTCAAATTTTTCCTTATCTTTGGACGCACAGGAGAGAATGGAGAGAAGGGTGATGGAAGCAATCAATATCATATGTTTTAAAGGCATAGCGGTGTCCCTTTTAACTGATGTCGGATTCGGAAAGATCCGGTAACGGCTTTTACCTGGTTTATTATCAGGTCTTTTCCGGAGTATCCAGAGGCAGGCATAAAAGCGTGCATAATCCGGTCCGGATGTGATAGATTCCTATGACACTACCAGGTCAACAATAGGTAAAGGACGATTTTCAAATGAGTGCAGGTATATCGTGCTTTGATTTTAATGAGGTCAGCTTTGCCTGGCCCGGGGGAAAGACCATTTTGGACCGTCAGAGTTTTAGCCTGGCGGCGGGCGTTCTTACCCTGGTCAGGGGGCCTTCCGGTGCCGGAAAGTCCACACTGTTGCGGCTGATGAACCGCCTTGAAGAGGCCGGATCAGGAACTATACGGTACCGGGGCAAAATGATTTCAGATTGGGCTCCCCCGGCACTCCGGCAGCAGGTGGCCTATCTCCAGCAGACGCCGGTGATTCCGGACAGGTCTGTGAGAGAGATTCTTCTTATGCCCTTTGATTTTGACATTAACAGTGAAAAAACACCGCCGTCGAAGGATGCCTTACATGAAATGTTGGCTCAGGTACGGATGGAGGATATCAGTCTGGACGACCCCGCAGCCGCACTTTCCGGGGGACAGCGTCAGCGGCTGAGCCTGTTGCGGACCCTGGTGACGGCACCTGAGGTCTTGCTGCTGGACGAGCCCACGGCATCCCTGGACAGCGAAAGTAAACGATGTGTTGAGGAGGTGACGGAAGGGGCCTGCCGTCAGGGTACCGCCGTTGTCATGATCACCCATGACGGATATACACCGGAAAACCTTCCGGTTGCCGAACTCACCCTGGCCGAAGGGAGGGTCTCCATATGCAGATGACAGCAGGCGCTCTGGATATCAGCTGGATTGAACTGGCCGTTACTTCCCTGTTTGTTTTTGCCGCCGGCGGGATTTCCCTGTGGGGACGTCTGGGCCTGGGACGGCCCTTATTGATCGGCGCCGCCCGATGCGTGTTGCAGCTCACGGCCATGGGGTATGTCCTCCGGTTTATCTTTGATTTGTCATCGGCCTGGATCGTCTTTATTCTCTTTGCCGTCATGGTGGTCTTTGCCGTGCGGATCATCCGGGGAAATGTCTCTGAAAAATCCATTCCCTTTGTTTCCACCGCCTTTTTTACCATGTTCCTGGTCTATGCCCTCATCACCTGTATGGTTACCGGGGTGATTGTCGGTGCCGAGCCTTTCTGGCATCCCCAGTACTTTATCCCCCTGGCCGGCATGGTGGTGGGAAACTCCATGACCGCCCTGGGTCTGTCTCTGGACCGTCTGTTTTCAGATTTGAAAACAAAACGGGATACGGTGGAAATGCAACTTTGCCTCGGGGCAACGGCAGTTGAAGCCTCCCGGGAAATTTTCAGAGATGCGCTCAAGGCAGGGATGATGCCTTCCATCAACTCCCTGGCCGGGGTGGGATTGGTCTTCATTCCCGGGATGATGACGGGCCAGATCCTCTCCGGAGAAGATCCCATGCTGGCCATCCGTTACCAGATCGTTGTCATGTTCATGCTGGTGGCCTCCACGGCCCTGACGGTGGTCATCGTATTGGGAATTGTCCGGCAGCGGTGCTTCGGCCCGGCCCAGCAACTTCTGCTTCGTCCCGGGAAACCATCCGGTAAACCAACCTGACAAGAAACAACAGCATAAGGAGTCCGTTATGAGTGACACCGAAAAAGAGAGTTTTGAAGATTTCATCAAATCGTTTTTTTACGGAAGCCGTTCAGACCTGTCGTTTAAATTTATCTCGGATTTTTCCGAGGACCAGGCGTCGGATTTCCTCCGGAGATTATTTAAAACCCTGGTGGATGCGGTGGATGATGAAGATTTATCTGCCGTAAAGCACACCATCATGGACGGCCAGGCCCTGTCTTACGGCGGCGGTCATCTCAAAGGCTTCACCTATGAGGAGGGACCCTTTGTTCCCATGGATAAACCCTTATCCGAAGCCAGGTTGTCCCTGTTGACCTCCAGCGGCCATTTTGTGGCAGGGGATGATCCGAATCCCCTGGGGACGGCGGGCATGACCCAGGCAGAGGCGGAATCCAGAATTATGGAATTCATCAAGGAGCCTCCCCAGCTTTCTGCTATTCCCTTTGATACCCCCGGTGAAAAACTTCAGGTGCGTCACGGGGGGTACGATATCCGGGGGGCCCGGAAAGATCCCAATTCCGCCTTTCCCTTTGAACGCATGAAAGACATCCGGGCGAAGGGCGGTTTCAAGGCATTAACCCCAAACGCCTATTCATTCGTAGGGGCCTGCGCCCAGACACGGCTGTTGAAGGAAACCCTGCCCGGGTGGACGGCAGACATGAAGGCGGAGGCGCCGGATGCCGTGGTGCTGGTGCCGGTCTGACCGGTATGTCACATGTCCGTGGGACATGTCGCAAGAGCTTTTGAAGAAGCCGGTATCCCGACGGTGATCATTGCGGTGAAAGCCTTTGAAAACCGGATGCGGTCCATGGCCCTTCCCCGGGTGCTGCTCACCCGGGAACTTCTGGGAAGACCTATGGGACGGCCCTTTGATACGGTACGGCAAACCGAAGTGCTGGAAGCAGCCCTGGATCTTTTGGAGGATGCAAAGGCCGGCGGAGAGATCTGGGAAATCTGATACGTAGTACCTGAAAAGAAAACCGCCGGTAAATCGCTGCCCGAGGTGGTGGCCGCGTTTTACCGGCGGTAAATGCCTTCTAACCCCCCCCCGGAGGTAATAAGGCTGAAACTCTGCTTAAGGCCACCCCCAATACGCATCTTTGGATGGTTTGGAGGTCCCCTTAAGCTTTCAACGGCCGGCTGTGACACCAGCCGTTGAAAGGGTCATCTCAAGGATGAAACTAGCTGACGATGGAACCGTCTCTGGTGCCTTTGAGGTAGTTCATGCAGAACTGGTCGTGGCCCAGGAGCATATCAGCGGTTTTAATGGAAGCCATGATCTTGGAATCCAGGGGATCGATGATCGCGGAATCCATGCCGGCATCCATCATCAGGGTAACAAAGGTACGGTTGATGATGTGACGCTGGGGCAGTCCGTAGGAAATATTGGACAGGCCGCCGGTGATGTGTACTTCGGGGAACTCGGCTTTGATGGCGCGTACCGCATCCAGAACCATGACGCCTTTGTTGGAGTCGGTGGAGATGGGCTGTACCAGGGGATCCACGTAGATGTTGGCGGTGCCGATGCCGATTTTGTTCAGCTCTGCCACCAGGGTCTTGGCGCGGCCCAGGATGTCGTCACTGGATTCGGGCATGCCGGCATCGTCCATGCACAGGGCGATAACCTTACAGTCCTTGCCGTCCAGGAAGGGCATCATGGCGTCGAAGCGTTCCTTTTCCAGGGAGATGGAGTTGGTCATGGGGGTTTTTTCCACCATGCCAAAGGCCATTTCCAGGATTGCCGGATCAGGGCTGTCCAGAGTCAGGGGGACTGTGGCGATGGGCTGGATGGTGTCCAGCAGCCATTTCATGTCCTCTTCCTCGTGTCCGATGCGTGCGCCGGCATTTACGTCGATATAGGTGGCGCCGGCCTCCTGCTGTTTTTTCACGTCATCAATGATGTAGTCCGCATCCCGGTCAGCCACGGCTGCCTGGACCAGTTTCCGGGAGGTGTTGATGCGTTCGCCGATTACTTCAAACATGCTGGGTCTCCTTAATTTATGAAAGTTTTGGCCAGTTTGGAGGCAGAACCGGCATCAGCGGCAAACCCGTCTGCGCCGATCTCATCGGCAAAGGCCTGGGTCACGGGGGCGCCGCCTACGAGGATCTTTACCTGGTCCCGCAGACCGGATTCCACAATGGCAT
>JAKSBB010001127.1 GCA_022361315.1 Desulfobacterales bacterium | reverse complement strand
GTCTTTGATCTGGATACGGGGTTTCAGCGGATGACCGTGGGGGCCTTAAACCATTCCCGGGCAAGGGAGTGGCTGGACAATAAGATCAATGGTCCCAGAACCGTCGGGTTTGACACCACCGAACAGATGATCCTTGCTGCGGCCAGGGAGAAAATCGACGGATTCCTTGCCACCCCACAGGAAATGGCGGTGCTGCCGGGCCAGATGGGGCTTCCGGGAAGCTTTTCAAAGAGCCGGATGCCCATTTTTCAGATGACCGCAAAGGCAGGGGTAAGAAACTATAACCCGGGTCTTGTGGCTGCCATCGAAGAGGGGTTCAATCGGCTGTCACAACAGGAAAAATCAGCCATTGAAGCCCGATGGGTGTCGGAACCTGCGCTGCGGGTATACGCCAGGGGCAATACGGAGATCCGGCTTACCGGAGAAGAGGAAAAGTGGCTGACGGCCCTGAAACTTAAGGGGAAACCCATACGGCTTCAGGTTGATCCTGCGTGGCCGCCCTTTGAATTCATCGGAAAGAATCAGGCCTACCTGGGAATGGTGTCCGATATCGTGGGGATGCTCAAAGAGCGCCTGGGGCTCCCGGTGGATTTGATCACAGACCTCTCCGCCACCGGCGCAGACGTGGTCCCGGCGGCAATGTCTTTCAGGGAACCGTCTTCAGCCATGACCTATACCCAACCTTACCTGTCCTTTCCCTGGGTCATCATCACCCGGGCTCAGGCACCCCTGATCACCGGTCTGATGGATATGACGGATAAGGTCCTGGCCTGTGACAGAGACTTTCTTACCTATGATCGTATCCGGCAGGAATGGCCTGGAATCCGTCTGATGCCTGTGGCTTCAACCAAGGAGGGGCTGGAAGCGGTAAGGGCCGGAAAGGCCAATGGCTATCTGGGCAATCTTGCCCTGTCCGGTTACCAGATCCAGGCCAATAATTACGCCGACCTTAAGGTTGCGGCAGCCACTTCTCTGGACAACGGGGGGCTGGTCTTTGCCGTTCGTAAGGACTGGCCTGAACTGGTGAGAATTCTGGACAAGGGCATCGCATCGTTGACCCCGGAGGAACTGGACCAGGTCCGCCAGAAATGGTTTACGGTGCAATTCGACCAGGGGGCACACCTGGCCTTTGTTACCAAGCTGGCCCGGCGGATCTCCTATGCCGTGCTGGCGGTGTTTGTCCTGGTGCTGTTCTGGAACCGGATGATTCACAGAAGGGAAGAGCGGTTCCGCTGCCTCACCGAGCACGGTACGGACATCATCCAGGCGTTCTCGCCGGAAGGTCATCTGGTGTATGCCAGCCCCTCCCATGCAAGTGTCCTGGGGTATCCGATGAAACAGGTCCGGGGGGCGTCGGTATTTACCATGATACACCCCGAAGATGTACCGGGGTTTCGTAAGATGGTGGACGGACTTTTCCGCAAAGGCGGCACCGACACCCACATATACCGGATCCGTCATTTTGACGGCCGGTACCTTTCCTTTGAGTCCCACTGCATGAATTTGCTCCAGAACAAGGCCATCCGGGCTTTCGTCATTAACGGCAGGGATATCACGGATGCGCTCAGGGCCAGACATGAGATCGAGACCGCCAAGGAATCTGCCGAAGCGGCCAACCAGAGTAAAACCGAATTTCTGGCCAGCCTGGGTCATGAGGTGAGAACCCCGCTGAACGCCATACTCGGGATGACCGAAATGACATTGAGTACTAGGCTTACCGGACACCAGAACAAGAATTTAGGTGCCGTGCTTGCCGCTGCCCGTCATCTAAAAGCCGTCATCTCTGATATTCTGGACTTTACCACCATAGAAGCCGGAAGAATGCGTATCCGCAAGCAGGAGTTCCGTCTGGACAGATTCCTGGAAAACCTGGCCTATACCTGGGAGGTGGAGGCGGGCAAAAAAGGGCTGAAGTTCTGTTTTGATGCTCCGGGAGAGGTGCCGGACAGGGTGGAGGCCGATCCCGTCCGTCTGGGACAGATACTGACCAATTTATTGTCCAATGCCGTCAAGTTCACCCCGGAAGGGGAGATCCGTATTGAGGTGGGGATTGCCGAATCCGAAACCTTATCAGAATCACAGAACACGGATAACAATACCGATGACCCAGAATCCGCCCTGGAAAATGAGGTGATGCTCTTTTTTCGGGTCAGTGATACCGGTATCGGCATTTCTCCGGATCACAGGGAGAAAATTTTCCAGCGGTTTACCCAGGCCC
>JAKSBB010001058.1 GCA_022361315.1 Desulfobacterales bacterium | reverse complement strand
TGTGGATGCGCTGACCACTGCCCTGGCTGTGCACTTTGCGGCCAACTACGCCCAGGCCCCGCAGGCTGCCCTCCGGCCCCTGGACACGGGGTTGACCAGGCAACAGCTGAGGCGGGCAACCGAATATATGGAGGCCAATATCGCCGCCTCCGTGAGCCTGGAAGATATTGCAAAAGAGGTGGGACTCAGTAAATACCACTTCTCCCGCCAGTTTAAACAGAGTACCGGTGCCACCCCGTATCAGTTTCTGATGACCCGTAAAATGGACAAGGCCCGCGCGCTGCTGGAAACGGGGAGAAATCCTATTACCGACATCGCCCATCACCTGATCTTCAGTGATCAAAGCCACTTCAACCGGGCCTTTAAAAAGAGATTCGGGCTCTCCCCCAGGGCTTTTTTGAACCAGTAGACGTTAGAACCGGGTCTCCCCGCCTATTACCGCTCCGGAACATGTCCAAAAAGCAATTTCATTCAAAAAATTACGGCAATAATGTTCAAGTGTGTTGTCGCCCCTTAAGGTATATTGGCATCACTTAAAATCGGTTACCGTCCTAATTTTATGACAAGGTTTTATGACAAGGAGAGACGACAATGCTTTACAGAAACGTACCGAAAAACGGGGATAAATTATCCATCTTGGGGTTTGGTGCCATGCGCCTGCCCCTGAACGAAGACCAGTCCGTCAATGAAGAGGCCGCCATCACCCAGATGCGCAAGGCCATTGACGCCGGCGTCAACTACCTTGACACGGCCTGGCCCTACCATGACGGCAACAGCGAGGTGATTGTCGGCAAAGCCCTGAAGGACGGCTACCGGGACAAGGTGAAAATCGCCGACAAACTGCCGGTATGGATGTGTAACAACCGGGAGGATATGGACGCCATCCTGAACCGGCAGCTGGAAAAACTGGGTGTGGATACCATCGATTATTACCTGCTGCACGCTTTAGAAGGGGAATCCTGGGACCGCATCGAAGCCCTTGGCGCCATCTCCTTTCTGGAAGATGCCAGGGCCGCGGGAAAGATTACCAATATCGGATTCTCCTTCCACGGTGCCAACGAGGATTTTAACCGTATCGTTGACGCCTATGCCTGGGATTTCTGCCAGATCCAGTATAATTTTTTGGACACCAAAAACCAGGCCGGTACCGCCGGACTCAAATACGCCGCGGCCAAGGATATGGCCGTGATCATCATGGAGCCCCTGCGCGGGGGGAACCTGAGCCGCCCCGATGCCCCGCCTCAGATTCAGGCTTTGTGGGATACCGCCGACACCCGCCGTACACCGGTGGAATGGGCCCTGCGCTGGGTGTGGAATGCCCCTGAAGTCACCGTTGTCCTGTCCGGCATGAACCTGGACGAACACATTGAGCAGAATCTGGCCATAGCGGACCAGGCAGAGGCCGGATCGCTGACCGGTGCCGAGCTTGATCTTATTGAACAGGTGGCGGACAAGTACCGGGAACTTATGCCCGTGGGCTGCACAGGATGTCAGTACTGCATGCCCTGTCCCTCCGATGTGAATATACCGGGTTGTTTCGAACACTATAACACCGGCAAAATGTTTGAAGAGCCCCAGGAAATGACCCAGTTTAAGTACGCCGCTTTTAACGGATTCATATCAGGTTCTAAAACCCACGCCTCCCTCTGTGTGGAATGCGGCCAGTGCACAGAGCATTGTCCCCAGCACATCGATATTCCCGAGCGTTTAAAAGAGGTGGCGGACTATTGTGAAACCGAGGGCATTGAGGACATCGTCAAGCAGTTCATGGCCGGTGACCAGAGTCATTAAACCAAACAGAAATAACAGGGGCGCCGGCATGGTCCGGCATCCCTGTGACCTTAGACTATGAAAATTTTGCACTACGATTGTTTTTCGGGCATCAGCGGTGACATGAATCTCGCCGCCATGATTGCCCTGGGTGTGGACGCGGACCATCTGCGGACCGGCTTGTCCAGGCTTGCCATTGACGATGAGTTCTCTTTTGAGGTATCTGCTGACCAGCGCAAGGGGATTCATGGTACCCGGGTGGATGTGGTGGTGAATCATCACGGACACGGGCAGAACCCTGGACAGGATGCCGTCCACCACCACGGACACAGGCATTTAAAGGATATTGAAACGATCATTAACGGCAGTGATCTTGAGTCTGCTGTAAAGGCCACCAGCCTGGCCATTTTCCGCCGGGTGGCCGAGGCCGAAGCAAAAGTCCACGGTAAAACACTCCATGAGGTTCACTTCCACGAGGTCGGCGCTACGGATTCCATTGTGGACATCGTGGGGGCGGCCATTTGTTACCACGCTCTGGAGGTGGACGCAGTATGGGCCTCACCCGTTGAACTGGGGGGCGGTTTTGTCACATGCGCCCACGGCATGATGCCGGTGCCGGCCCCCGCCACCCTGGAAATCCTGACGGGGATCCCCACCACCCGCGGGGCCGTGCAGAAAGAAACCACCACACCCACCGGTGCGGCCATTCTGGCGGAATTGGTAAGCCGGTTCGATGCATCCCCCGAAATGACGGTGGAGAAAATCGGCTACGGCATCGGCCACAGGGACACCGACATCCCCAACGTCCTGCGGGTCAGCCTCGCCACGGTGGTTTAGAATAGAACAGGAGTAAGGAATCAATATGCCAGATAATTCAACGATGAAAGCCCTCCTTGAGGGCGTAAAGAACGGTACTATCGACGTGGACCAGGGACTGGAGCAGCTTCGTGATCTGCCCTACCGGGATATCGGCCACACCAAGATCGATCTGCACCGCGCCCTGCGCAACGGTTTCCCGGAAGTCATCTACGGGGAGAGCAAGACCCCGGCCCAGGTGGCGGATATCTTCAGTCACATGCAGGGAAGCGGCAATAATATCCTGGCAACCCGGGTTTCTCCCGAGATGGCGGAAGTGGTGCAGGCACGGATTCCCGAAGTCACTTACAACCCCATGGGCCGCACATTGACCCTCAAGCAGGGGGACATTCAATACAAGACCGGTGAGGTGGGCATCATTACCGCCGGCACCTCGGACCTCGACGTGGCCGAAGAGGCGCGGGTCACCTGCGACATGCTGGGCAGCCAGGCCACCATTCTTTCGGATATCGGCGTGGCCGGCATCCACCGTCTCTTTGACCGTATGGAGCAAATCCGCAAATATGCCGTTCTCATCGTTATTGCCGGTATGGAGGGGGCGCTTTCCAGTGTCATCGGCGGCCTGGTGGATCAGCCCATCATTGCCGTTCCCACCTCGGTGGGGTATGGGGCCAATTTTTCCGGCCTGTCTGCCCTGCTGGGCATGCTGACGTCCTGTGCCAGCGGTGTTACCGTGGTGAACATCGACAACGGGTTCGGGGCTGCCTGCGCCGCCTGCAAGATCAATAATCTTGTGGAATCCCGGATCAGGACAGCAGATATTCCCTGAACACCGCTAGTCCTTCGTCCATGCCCTCCCGGCCGAAACCGATGCGAAAGCGGTCTTTGGGTGTTTCCAGAAGTTCGGACCTGTATATATCAGGGGGCAGCAGCAGGATACCTGTGTCGTTGACCAGATCTTCGCAGAACCGGTTGGTCTCCTTGGGACCGGTATACCTAGGAAATCCCACACAACCGCCGTCCGGCCGTGTCCATTGGAAAACCTCCGGGAATTCATTGAAAAAAGCGGTGAGTTTATCCGCATTTCCGTTCACCAGGGCCCGGTTGCGCCTGAGAATTTCCTTTCCGGCCTTCAGGGCGATGATGGCCAGGCGCTCGCTGGGGGCGGCATTACAGATGGACAGGTAGTGCTTGTAGCATTCCATGCGGACCAGCAGATCCCTGTCTTTGGTCATGATCCATCCGATGCGCAACCCCGGAAACCCGTACGCCTTGGACATGACGTTAAGGGACAGCCCCTTTTCATATACATCCCCGGCCTGGGGCAGCCGGATGGCCTCATCCCGCTCCACCAGCCGGTAGACCTCGTCGCTGAACAGGTAAATGCCCCTTTCCCGGCAAAGATCCACCAGTGCCCGGAACCGGTCCTTGTCCAGGACGGCCCCGGTGGGATTGTTGGGAAAGTTGATTGAGATCACCCTGGTGTTGGGCCGGACCGCTTCCCGGACACGGTCGATGTCCAGGGACCAGTTGTCGGCGGCATCCAGGGGGACGCCCGTGACCTCGCAGATGTCCAGAGGGACGGTTTCCGCGGCCTGGTAATTGGGCACCACAACGATGGCGTGGTCATCCTTGTCCAGCAGCACCCGCATGGCGATATACACCCCTTCCTCGGCGCCGGCAAAGCAGAGAATATCCTCAGGTTCCGCCGTATCATAGGTGGCGGCGATCTCCCGGCGGAGTTCTGGGTGGCCGTAGGTTTCGGTATATCCCAGCCACTGGTTTTCAAAGGCCTCCCGGTCGTCGTCCGATGCCAGTTCAAGCAGTTGTGTCAGCGACATGCTCTGGATGTCGGAGGCCGTCATATGATATTTTGCGGTAAATTCCCATTTGGAAAAATACCGTTCCAATGAAAAATCCCTCATGAGCTAATTCTTCCCCGGCGCGGCATCCGGCCGGTTGATATAGGATTCGTAAACAGACAGGCTGATCTTGATGTCCTGCACCGCCACACCGGTCAGGTCGGCCAGGGTGATCTGGTTCTGATCCGTTCTGGCGTTCGCCCCTTTGGCGATGATCTCACCCAGTTCAACCAAACCTTTCCGGTCCACCAGACCCGCTTCGCAGGCCCGGGCGACTTCCCCGTGGTCCATGCATTGGGCATAGGAATCCACCGACCGGATATCCGCCATCTCAACGATGGTTCCCTCCAACTCCTGTTTCCCCGGCGCATCCGCACCCACAGCCGTGATATGCGTCCCTTTTTGAATCCACTCCGCCTGCAGCAGGGGGGTGGTAGAAGGTGTGGTGGTGACGATGAAGTTGCATGATTTTGCTAATGTTTCTGGATCAGGGGCGAGGGTTACCCGGAACCCTTTCTCTCCCATTTCACGCGCAAAGGCCTTTGCGGTCTCCGGGTTCCGGTTCCACACCATCACCTCACTGCAGTCCGTTACATGGGACAGGTACGTTAGTTGGAACCGGGCCTGCCCCCCGCTGCCGATAACCCCTATTTTCTCCACCCGGTCCGGTCCCAGGTATTTGGCGGCAATAAGGCCGGCGATGGCGGTCCGGATTTCCGTAAGCATGCCCTCATCCTGAAGCAGGGCAACGGGAAAGCCGGTTTTGGCATCCATGACAAGCATCATCCCGCTGCATACCGGCAGTCCCAGGGCCCGGTTGGTGCTGAATCCGGAGGCAATCTTGATCACAAAGTAGGGATCTTGCGCGATATGTCCGTACTTGATATGGCAGTCTCCGGCATCGAAGGGCAGATGCCCCACGGGCGGTACTACGGCTTCCCCCCGGGAGTAGGCTTCAAACCCTTTTTCGATTTCCGATATGGCCGTTTTGATATCCAAATGAGCCATGATCTCATCCAAGGACAGAATCTTCATGATTTTTCCTCCACTCCTTTTTCGATATATCTAATCAGGAAAACCATCATGCTTCCCTGATCTGCTTGACGTATTTGAAAACGGTGGCCCGGGCCAGGCCGAGAACACCTGCCACATATTCATGGGATTTGGGATGCTTGAATGCCCCCTGGCCATAAAGGGCCTCGACGATGGCCCGTTTATCCCCGATGGCAAGCGTCTGAACCGTCTTACCCTTTTCCGCAGCCCAGCGATGAATATAGGTGTTCACCTTCTCATGCCAGTCGTTCCGGAACAGGTCTTCGGGCTGCCCGGCCATATCCCCTGCGGAAATAAAGGCGGACATC
>JAKSBB010000917.1 GCA_022361315.1 Desulfobacterales bacterium | reverse complement strand
CTGCGGTGGCGCAGGGGCGGAATGAGGATGGGAAACACATTGAGCCGAAACCAGAGATCCTTTCTAAAGGTATTGTCTTCCACCATGGTTTCCAGATCCCGGTGGGTGGCGGAAATGACACGAATATTCACCGGCAGGGCATAGGTGCTTCCCACCCGTTCGATCTCACGGTTCTGGAGGACATTGAGCAGGCGCACCTGGGCAGGCAGGGGAAGTTCTCCCACCTCATCCAGGAAAATGGTCCCCCTGTCCGCCCGTTCAAACCGCCCGATTTTCCGGGACATAGCCCCGGTGAACGCCCCCTTTTCATGGCCGAACAACTCACTGTCCATCAGGGTTTCGGGAATGGCCCCGCAGTTGACCGCCACAAAAGGGCCGCTGCGGCGGACAGATTCGCTGTGAATCAGGGAGGCAATCAGGCCTTTGCCGACACCGGTTTCCCCCAGCAGCAGCACGTGGGTGTCCGTACGGGCCACCCGGCCCACCTGTTCCATTACGGCGGCAAGTCCGCGGTCAGCACCTATTATATGGGTTTTCTCGTTATGGATTTTGCCAGGGAGTGGGTGATGCGTTGCTGTTCCCATTTTCCTTCCTTTCTCTATCCCCCGGTGGGGATGTGGGGACTATCCTTTCGGATGGTCCGGATGGAATCCAGCGTCTTCCCTGACACATGAATCGCTACACAAGATTCTGCCCCCGCTTACAGCCGGGAACATGGTTCAGAACAGTTTTCCGAATAAGATCTATCCGGAAAGAAAAGATTTTCGGCCCACAGCCGAACCGGCCAGCAGCCCGCATCCCAACAACATCATGGTCGCAGGCTCAGGCACAGGGGCAACAGATATTCCCCCCACCTGAATGACATCATTGGCACAGGTCATGGACCATCTGAACGCCAGATCAACCCCTTCATCTTCCGAGAGTCCCAGATCCGACAAATTAAAGGCATAGACCAGGAGACCGTCCTCCGAATCATCAAATTCGCCTGTTGCGACGGGCTGGGCATCCTCATCCGCCTCAAAACCCACCAGCTGATCTTCCCTGTAAGTATTGTCAGACCAGTTGTTCGCATCAGCGGTATCATCGGAATACAGCAGTGTGCCGTCGGAAACGGAAAAGATATCCCCGGTATCCGTATCAAAGACATACTCCCAGGTGACGGTATCCGGGTCATAGACAGTATCTTCAGAATAAGGTTCGGCACTGATGAACAGGTCCCCGTAGTCGGTGCCCTGCCCCAGAACATCCGGGTAAAAATCCGTCATTAGGGTAATCTCCACCCATCCCGAATCATCCACCTCAACCGTGAGGCTGTCGATGTCAAACTCATTGATTGCCGCTTCACCGTCCGCAGAGACCACATCGCCGCCGTTCTGGGACCAGCGATCCGGTGCGCCGGTGCCGATGTAAGTATCTTCAAAGGTCCAGGTTTCAGCGGATGCCGGCACCCACATCAACACGACCAGTGCCAGCCCTGCCAGTACCGGCAACACTGCAAATTTTCCAAAACCATGACGGTCCATACCACCCTCCTTTGGTTCAGTACTCAACTGTTCTGCGTGCAAATTGTATCCGTCTGTAAGTAGGATACGAATGAGCTAGGAAAAACCGGCGAAAAAAAGTAATATTTTTATGTTTTTATCTGGCGTCAGGAATCAAACCGGTCCCGGAATGTCCTTCGCGCCCGGGTGAGCAGGGATTCCACGGCCTGGACCGTGACCCCCAGCGTATCGGCAATTTCCCTGTAGCTCATCCCGTGGACGTGCCGCAGATGGATGGCTGCCCGCTGGTTCCCGGGCAGATCTGAAATGATGGCATCAATCCTGTCCCTGAGTTCGGATGCGTACAATTGATGATAAGGGGTATGAGCACACACCGGCTCCGGGGGATCAGGCATGGCCTGGGGGCGTTTTTTGCGGTGATAATCAATGCAGAGATTCCGGGTAATCCGGAAAATATAGGTTTTCAGGGTGGCTGAACTGCGGTATGAGGATGCGGTTTTATAGAGTCTTAAAAAAACCTCCTGGGAGATATCCTCCGCCTCCTGGGGGTCCCGCAGCAGACTCAGGGCAAAGCCGTAGACCCCGCCCTGATATCGGCTCAGGATCTCTTTAAATGCCTTCTTATCCCCCTGGGGAATCCGGGTCATTAAATCAGCATCTGTCTTTTCCCTGTAGGGGGTGGAAAAAATCAACCTTTACCTTATCTCCCGAACATCTTTTTCCTGAACCGCCCCCGCACCTTGGAGAAGAGTTCAGCTGCTTTTTCAGATCCGATCAGTTCACGAATCTCTATGACATACTGCGGTTTATCCATCACAGCGTCGCCCATAATGCCGTGGAGAACCAATACTTCGGCCTCAAGTGCCTCGGTGCTCAAAGGTCCGGGTTTCCGGATCAGATCAATAATCTTATCTTGCTGTTCAAAAGCCCGCTGCTGGATACCCATATGCCCGGCCCGTAAACGGCCCAGTACCTCCGCCACCTTCGCTTTATCTTCCTTGGGTAAATCCATTTCCGAAAGCACCATCATCCCCGGACCTTTCCCTTTGGGAAAACCGCCGGGGCCTTTAAACTCATTTCCGGGTCTTTGGGTTACCACCGTCACAATAAAACCGATGTTCAGGGCCAGGGAAAAGGCCAGCAGGATTCCCATTCCTTTTTTCATTCGTGTCATGCCCATGATAGTGCAATACCTCCGGAGATACAGAGTGCCGCCACCATATCCATATGGACGGACGTGTCAGGGGAAATCAGTGACAGCCCCAGCAGACAGCCCGCCCAGAGCCCTGCCAGTGTACCGGATACCAATGCGGTGCGGCTGGGCCATCCGGCCTCACGCCACCAGGTGAACACCCCTGGCGACCCTATTTTGTCCGGTTCGGCATCCCTTTCAAACCGGGTCATGGTTCTTTGTTGAAGTCCGGACGGGGGCAACCCCGGCTGCAGTCCGTCCAGGATGCCGCTCACACGCCGGAGGGCCTCTGCCTCCGCTGCACATTTACCGCAACCTGAAATATGAATTTCAACCGCCTTTGCCGCATCATCCTGCAGCTCCCCGTCCACCCAGGCGTTCAATAATCTGTATGCATCCTTGCATTTCATGGTCCTGCCTCCTGGTATAAATTGTCCTTTAATTAAAGAACGAACCATGGGAAAAAACCCGGCGCAAAATTTACCCCGCCCCCGTAAAAAACGCAATTCCACCCGATAAAACTCGCAGAATTCACACAGTTTTACCCCATTGCGTAATTCCCGGTGCTTTTCCCCCATGGGGTAACGGGGGCTTACCCCATGGGGGAAAACCCGTCAAACCCAAACCTTAACCAACTGAATTAACAGACTTTCTAAAATCGGCACCCTTTATGCCCTTAAAAGAGATTCATCAGGAATCACAGAACAGGGAAAGGAAGGAAGCGCCATGAAAATACATCTGCACAAAAATGCCACCACCACACCGGCCCAGAGGGCCTTTATCCAGAACAACCCCCATCTCAGCATTTCATTCCTGGCGGAAAAAACCGGGGTCAGCAAAACAACGGTGCGGCGGTGGCGCAACCGATCCAGTATTTACGACCGGCCCCACACCCCCAAAAAGGTGAATACGGCCCTGACCCCGCAAGAAGAGGTGCAGTTGATTCTCTGCCGCATGGCCACCCGTGCCGGCCTTGACGATCTCCATAAAATTGCCGGCGCCTTTCTGGATATCCGCTGTTCAAGGGCCAGCCTGAACCGCTGCCTGAAACGATACCATATTTCAAAGCTGCCCGCCCTGGGCCATGCCGTCCCCTTTGACCTCAAAGATTACACCGGTACCTACCTGTACTACACCTGCTTCCATTTGCCGGCGTTCCACGGCAATAGCGCGGATCTTCAACTCCATGCCCTTATGGACTGCACCTTCCGGAATCTCCATGCCGAGATTACACCTTCCGGACACGAATTCCTTTCCCGGCATATCAGCCGGTTTCCCCTGCGGGTGCTGGGTATTATTTATGAAGAACCCGTGGTGCTTGTTCCGGATGATGAGGCGGATATCTATGACCGGCATACCCTGATGGTTGAAAGCCGCTGCCGCACCCACCGCATCCCGGCCCATCACCTGGACACCCGGTATACACAGACATTGGTGCAGTTGAAGAAAGCCTGTAACCGCCTCAACACAGCATCGCATACATCAACCTGGGAATTCCCCTGGCCTTCAGCAGACGCCTTTTCAAAGGATGTGGCCAGATACAATAAGCAATTTTCCCTCAGCGCCCTGAGACAGCAGACCCCCACCCAGGCCATGGAAAGCCACTACACCCATTTCCCCAGCAGCTTCCGGGCAAAACCAAGGGCATGGGCCTGATATCCGACGTCTGCCCCCCGGTCCTCCTTCCCTTTGTCATATCCGTCACCAAGGCCGATTTTCCACCGGCCAATTACCAGTTCACACAATCCGCGCAAACAAAGCCCCCCAGGGACCGGGGCCATGCCCTCAGATTGGCGTGCCCTGGTAATCTTTTGTCGTCAGAAAAATATCACCGGATTGTTTTCTAGTAAACAAGCTGCCCACCAACATATTACGCAAACCCTTTGAAACCAATCTATTGAGACTTTTACTCTCCGCCTTTTTCAACTAGTTTTTATCACTAAAGATTTGAACATCCAGACGCGATACCAGAGCTAAGTAAAGGATCGATCCAGGCGGGTAGCTCCCGCCGAGCCAAACATTGCACAGGCATGAAACAGACATGAGACAGGCAATGATGCCGTCTCCTTTGAAAACCATTCACGGAGGAAAAACAGATGACTTTATCCATTAATACCAACATTGCCGCATTAACCGCCCACCAGAACATGCTGTCCACGGATGCCGATATGAACACATCCCTGGAGAGGCTCTCCACGGGCCTGAGAATCAATAGTGCGGCTGACGATGCATCCGGGATGACCATTGCCGACTCCCTGAGGTCCCAGCATCTGGGCATCGGCCAGGGTATCCAGAACGCCAACGAGGCGGTATCCATAGTGGAAACCGCAGACGGGGCCCTGGAGGAATCCATCAACATCGTCAACACCATCAAGACCAAGGCGATCCAGGCGGCCTCCGACAGCCAGACCGCAGATACCCGGTCCGCCATTCAGGAAGATATTGACAAGCTGATCGAAGAACTGGACTCCATTGCCCAGTCCACGTCCTACAACGGACAGCAGTTGCTCAGCGGCGAGTTCACCTACAAGAGCGTGCAGT
>JAKSBB010000069.1 GCA_022361315.1 Desulfobacterales bacterium | reverse complement strand
TTTCGGTTTTCAGGCGGGTGGCCACTTCCACATGGTCGCCGTACACCTTGATATGGCCGAAGGCAGATACGCCCAGGAAAGAAAACCTTGCCCAGCGTTCCCCGCCCTCTACACTTTCCAGCAGGAAACACTCCCTGACCCGGTCATAGCATTTCTGGAGGATGGACACCGGGGTATCCGTATCCGCCAGCACCCGCGTGGCCACAGGAATGACATTGGCGGTGTCCGCAAGTTCGACAAAGGTGTCCTTGTCCGGCAGTTGCTCTAAAATCATTGGGCTGTCCTTATATCTTATGGGTATTTTTGTATGCAATAAAAAAAGGCTGACATGGTCGCCATGCAGCCTTACGGGCTGCAGCAGGGCGAATCAAAAGGGTTTCGGCTGCTGCAGCATATGATGCGCGGGTTATCCCCCGTCCACACCCGGTTGCAGCAGCTTACGCCATGAGGTACGACGCCACCATCGTGTGATTGTGCTGTTGCTTGTTCCGGATGTCAGGTTCATTTGGGTCCTCTTTTATCTGTTATGGAGGGAAAACTAAATCAAAATCCCGGAGTTGTCAAGACAATTGTTTCTATTTGTAGAAACGTTGTGGTTTTTACCATGGCCCTCTATGGCTGCCGGAAAGAAAACAGCACCACCCTTTCGGGCGGTGCCGTCGAAAAAACGCTTTTCCGGTGGTTATTAATGCATACCGGGCGTAATAATTCTGGACTCTTTGGCTTTCTGGGCCTTTTCCTGCTGTTCCTGCATGCGTTTGAAATTTTCAATAACGACTTTTGTTTCCGCTTCCATGGCTTTGGGGAAAACATGCATGGCCTCTTCAAATGAATTGGCTTCGAGTTTGGCCTGCAGGGGGATGGGTCCCTGGGGGGTGCCCAACTGGGTGCTGCCGATATAAATGGTTTCCCGTTCCGTATCTTCCGAACCGTCGGCTTTCACGGGAATCAGTTTTCTGATGGTGGCTATTTTAAGGTCCGTGATGGTTTCCTCACGGTAAAGGTTTTCCTTGTTGACCTGAAAATCTATGCTGTTGGGCGAACCGCCGTTGTCACTCATTAAAGTCTCCCTTTCGGGGATAAGTCCCCATTGAATTTTGTGCCCTGTGTCATGCACAGGGATTCGTGTACCCTATCGTTTTGTGCGTAGAATCACAAGGAAAGAATATGGTTGGCGGCCTGTCACTGTGAATCAGATTCAAATTATGGTAAAAGAACGGGATTTTAAACCCGTGGCCCCGATGAAAACGGGGGTACATAAAGAAAGATGTAAGAAGATCCATGCTGTTTATTTTTCCCCCCGTGGGCAAACCCTGCGAACCCCCGGCCGGTGTGGCCCTGTTGTCGGCTGCACTGAAATCGGCAGACATCGACTGCCGGGTGTATGATGCCAATGCAGACGGATTGCTCTGGTTGATCCGTTCTGTTGATGAATCCCGGGCAGAGGACTCCTGGACACTGCGGGCCCTGAAGCACAGGGAGCAGATCATAGCCGACCTGAAAGATCCGAAGTTATACCGGAATATGGACCGCTACCATCAGCGGGTGTATGATCTGAACCGACTGCTGATGAAATCCGTAGATGGGGAGCGTTTCAGAATTACGCTCAGCGATTATTCGGACAATCAATTGTCATCTGTGGATTCTAAAGCCTTACTGCGCAGCGCTGTCGAGCACAGGGAGAATCCATTTTATCCCTTCTTTGAGGAAAAGATCCGCCCGCAGATCGAAGGATGGGATAGTCCCTGGGTGGGGATTTCCCTGTGTTATCTGAACCAGGCCCTGGTCAGCTTTGCCCTGGCCGGCTGGATACGGGAGAATTTTCCGGAGAAAAAACTGGTAATGGGCGGGGGGCTGATCTCCTCATGGATGGCCCGGCCGGGATTTGATAATCCGTTTTCAGACCTCATTGACGTGATGATCAAAGGGGAGGGGGAGCAGCCCCTGCTGGAACTATTGGGCGTGCCCGGGACAAATAGAAAACACTATGTGCCGGACTATGGATTTGCAGACAATCATGAATATCTGGCCCCGGGACGGATTCTGCCCTTCCGGTCATCCATCGGCTGTTATTGGAGCAAATGCCGGTTCTGCCCGGAAAAGGCAGAAACAAGGCCTTATTCAGCCCAGCGGGCGGCCTGTATTCTCCAGGATCTGGATGAGATGACCGACGCCCACCGGCCCGATGTGGTCCACTTCATAGATAATGCCGTAACACCGGCCTTCCTCCGGGCCCTTGCAGGAAGGCAGTTTCCGTTTAAATGGTACGGATTTGTCCGGTTTGAAAAGGATTTTACCGATCCTGAATTCTGCCATGCACTCAAACGAAGCGGGTGCGAGATGCTCAAACTGGGGCTGGAGTCCGGCGACCAGGACGTGCTGAACCGGATGAACAAGGGCACGGATCTCACCATGGTGAGCCGGACCCTTGAAAATCTGAAGGCGGCAGGCATACTCACCTTTGTATACCTGCTGTTCGGCACCAGTTTTGAAGATGAGGCCGCCGCCCACAGAACCCTGGACTATGTCAAGGTTCATCAGGATAACATTGATTATCTGAATCTGGCCGTATTTAACCTGCCCAAATTCAGTGAGGATGCCGAAGGACTGACCACCCGGGATTTTTACCACGGTGATCTTTCACTCTACCTTAATTTTGATCATCCGACGGGATGGGATCGCCGCCATGTGAAGGCGTTCATCGATAAAGAGTTTAAAAAGGCGTTGGGGGTGGGGTCGCGCTTCCGGAAAAACCCCGCATTCTTTTCATCAAACCATGCCATGTTTTTCAACGATCTGGAGACTGACAAATGATTGCAGAAGTGCTTTCCACCGGAGATGAGGTGTTGCTGGGAGATATTACGGATACCAACAGCAGTTTTCTCTGCCGGCGCCTGAAGGAAGCCGGTATTACCGTCACCGGCATCACTGCCGTGGGTGATGATGTCGGGGCCATCGGGCAGGCGATAAAGACCATCGCCGGGCGGGCGGATATCTGCCTGGTTACGGGTGGCCTGGGGCCTACCCGGGATGATGTGACGGCACTGGCATGCGCTAAGGCTGCAAGCGTGGGGCTTGAAGAAAATCCGGAAGCCTTCACCGGCATGGAAGCCTTTTTTAAAAAAAGAGGGTTTGAGATGACGGCCGCCAACCGGAAACAGGCCATGTTGCCGGTGGGTGCTACAGTGATCGAGAACCGCAACGGTACCGCTCCGGGGTTTGAAATGAGAGTCGATCGCTGCCGCTTCTTTTTTATGCCTGGTGTCCCTTCAGAAATGCGGATTATGTTCAAGCAAGGCGTCCGCCCCCGGTTGTTTGAAATGACGGGGAACCCTGAGGAAATAAGGGTGGTACGGCTGATGGTTTACGGCCTCGGAGAGTCCGCCGTAGGTGAAAAACTGGAGGGCTTTGAAGAAAGGTTCAACCGTCTTTCCCTGGGGTTCAGGGCCGTGTTTCCCATGATTGAGGTGAAGGTGGTTGACCATGCGGAAGCGGGCTGCGGTACTGCAGAACTGGATGCTGCGGTGGCCTGGATCAAAGATCAACTGGGCCGGAAGATCATCTCGGATCGGGGGCTGACCCTGGCCGAAGAAGTCGGTCGCCTTTTGACCGACAAGGGGCAAACCTTAAGTGTGGCGGAATCCTGCACCGGCGGTCTGATTTCCCATCTCGTGACGGATGTGGCAGGCGCATCGTCCTATTTTCTGCTGTCCGCCACCACTTATGCAAACAATGCAAAAACAGATATTCTCGGGGTTAAAAACCAAACGTTGGAAGACCACGGTGCCGTTCACGAAGAAACTGCACGGGAAATGGCCGAAGGGGTGAGACGGGCCGGCCGCTCAGACTGGGGAATTTCCACCACAGGTATTGCCGGTCCCACCGGAGGAACGGATGATAAGCCCGTAGGCACGGTCTGCATCGGTGTGGCCGGACCAGACGGGGCGTCTGCCCGAAGGTTTGTTCTGGATATCGGAAGCCGGGAGCGAAACAAGCAATTGTTTGCCGCTACGGCTCTGGAGATGCTTCGCCGGGAGTTGGGAGAACTGGGCTGAACGAGTTAATCCGGCCTGGAAGCTGTCGTCTGCCTTTTTAATTGTTTAAGGCCTTTTGCCTGGATCCTGTCTGTTATCGAAAACCGAATGGATGATGATTTCGTGATCTTCAATCGTATAGAAAATTGAAAAAGGAAAACGCCGAATCGGGCATCCCCGAAAATTGGAATATCTTTGTTGATACATTTGGGGATTATTGGCAATACTCTGCACGGCAACTTCAACGCAATTTAAAAACTCTGCACCCAGACCTCTTCTTTGCTCTTCGTACCGTAAAATGCCCAAATCTATTTCGGTCAAGGCTCGGGCGGTATATCGAGGGATCATTTGAAACCGTATTTTTGCCTCAGTTCATCGTGAACAGCCTGGCACTCGTAGGTTTCAACTTTACCGGCCTTATAATCAGCATATCTTTTGTCTAACTCTTTTTTCTGCCATTCCGGCAACGGTTGTTGCCCTGCATCTCGGGCGATGGAATCCCAGATATCTCCAACCAGAAGTAGCTTTTCAGAGAAATTGAGCTTGTCAATTTCCTTTCTAATTTTTTCTTGGCCCATGAATATTCCCTTTGCGTTCGAAAATAATGTCTATTATATCTGTCAGGCGGTCATTTTCGCAACACAACATTTAGAATGAGGCTATTTTTCGAGTCGAAGTAAATTTTTTTCTGTAATCAAAGCTTGAATATTTCTTTATACCAGGCCTGGGCCTTCACTTCAAAGTCAGCCTGGTGTGTCGGATCAGACATCTGGTGGGTGCCGCCTTCATGGATGATCTTCTCTTTGGGGCCTCCCATGGCCGCATAAAGGTCATGGGCATTGGAAACCGGCACGATCTCGTCCGCATCTCCGTGGAAGATCATCATGTGGTGAAGGTTGGGGGCCTTATCCAGAAGGTTGAAGAGCAGGTTTTCGGCAAAGAATTT
>JAKSBB010000924.1 GCA_022361315.1 Desulfobacterales bacterium | reverse complement strand
CGCACCGGCCGCCAGCGCGCCGAGCACGCCCGCCACGATGACCACGGTCATGCTGGGTTTCTGCGTGATGCGCGCCTGGGCCGAATTGGGATTCGTGCGACTCATGATGGGTCTGTCTCCGACGAGAGGGGATCGAGATGGGCCTGGGCCTTAGTGTATCCGAAGCGGATCAGCACGCGAGTGCCCGTCGCCTCGCGGCGCAACCGCACCATCAGCGTCTCACCCGACCGCTCGTATTGTTTCACCGTCACACCCGTCGCCCGACGGATCGTTGCTTCGATTGGCGTAAAGCCCAGCCGCCGCGCGTGCGTGTCGTAAAACGATGCCAACTCCTCCCCAGCCGAACCGGAAACCAGCCAAACCGAGGTCTCGGAGACCCGGTCCATCGTCTCGCTTGCCTGCCGCGTCAGCATCTGGCCGCCGCTCGGTTCAGGCAGACCCGCCGGCTCGGCGCCCAGCGCATCACTCGCCACCGCACCCGCGCCCGTCATCCAGTCCGTCCCCGCCTCCCGCCCGTCAACCCACGCGCCGGCATCAATCACGGCGCCGCCGCCGCCCGCCGCCTCGCCCGATTGGCGCACCAGTTCCATCACGATCATTACGCTCAGCAGCGCGATCACCACGAATAGCAATCCGATCAACCATCGCATGGGCTTGGGATAGGTCATTGCGGTCGCTCTTGGTAAACAATCGGGCCGGCGTAATCCGGCCGGCTCAAATACAACGCCCGGATGAAGCCCGCCAGTATCTCGTTGTTAAACGCCTCAACCGAGGCGCTGTCGCTGGGGTATTCCACCGGCCCCTCACCGTCCAGCGCATCCAGCAGCTCATCAAACTCCGCGTAAAACACGTCGCGCACCGCGCGCGGATGATGATCGCGGTACGTCGCGCCCGCCCAGGTGTCCGCCATTGCCGAGGTGCTCGCCGTCAACGCCCAGTCGTTGCCGATCCGCGACTGCGCCCGGCGCACCGGCCCCGTCACCCGGAAGTTCAACCGGACCACCTGCGGGTACGTCATCGAAAACCCCTCCCTGTGACCGTGCGACATGCGCACGTCCACGCCCGACGGCGTAAACATCAACGCCTCCGCCAAGTCCCCCGTCTCCTGCGAGCCGGACAGCGCCGCCTCGACGT
>JAKSBB010000592.1 GCA_022361315.1 Desulfobacterales bacterium | reverse complement strand
GGATTTATGGTGTATGCCGCTCCAGTCATTGGCTACCAGATCATCGGTCACTTGAACACCGTCAGCATTGGGTTCGTAATCGCCGACCAAATTAATATCAAGAGCAACCGGGTCCCTTTTATCCGCAAAGTTAGACCATTTTTTTACGATACTGGGCGTCCTGACATGAGTGTGTTCCATCGCTATTTTGTGCTTGACATGGGGCAGTCCCAGCGGAGACCCCAATGTTACAAAATGATCAATCACTATCCTTGGAAAATCAGCCCCCAATTTCCGCAAAACATCGTAGGCGATGATGGTCCCCATGGAATGGGACAGTATCATGATACGTTTTTCCCGATTGTCCAATATCGTTTCATGAAGCCGTTTTCTTAGTTCATTTCTTACGGTTTGATCTTTATAATATCTGGATAGATCTGTTAGTTTTCGTTTAAGCACTTCATCAGCTATTGAATTCATGCCCAGGTATTTCTTAGTTGCATCAACGATATTTCCGCCCCATTCAAATACGTTTTTACGGATAGAGTCCATCCATGATTCTTCGTAGGTTTTCAAAGCCCCATTTGGGGCTTCTTGATAGGCGTCCGGGTTCGGGTCCGGATTGTCATAGGTTACATCTGCCCAATAGACCGACTGGAAATCAATTATAGGGTTTTCCATCCCCGTATTTTTTGTCAGCCCTTCAAGAATGGCTTTTTCCCACCAGCTTGCCAACACCTCTTTTTCTGGTTTGTTTGAAAGACCGTGAATACCGATTAATACTTTGCTCATGTTCATTCCTCCTTCTCCTAACGATTGCAATTTACAACGTTACCGTTTAAATGCAGATGTTAACTACGCGTTGCTTCAGTATGCTTAATTTAAGTAATAAGGGATCTTGAATGGTTAGACGTAATGGCTGGCAGTTGAACAAACGACCTGCCTCACAATACAAAGTTAACCATAATATAATTTCGATAACTTTGCCTCTGGATGGAGTATAATTTTTTGTCAAGATGTTTTCTCGTTTCTTGATCATTATTTTGTTTGGTGACTAACAATAACTAAGATAAGACCGTCTTTTCATGTGCGAAAGATATTGTGTGTTATTTGGGGGGCTAATTAACCAGGCTCGACTAACTGAACCTGGCGACTTGACAGAGATACATATCCCACATGAAGAAGGTGAGGGCTTTTTTTAAACTGTTGAATAACTTATTGACTTGGTTCGACAAGAATCAAAGAGAACTATAGAGTAGATAATCATATAATAGCTTACAAGCAACCTTAACTTCAAATTATCAGTTTTC
>JAKSBB010000888.1 GCA_022361315.1 Desulfobacterales bacterium | reverse complement strand
GGTGGCAAAAACCGCCGCCTCCCTTAAGGCCATGGGTGTAGGGGCCGGTGACCGGGTGGTGGGATTTGTACCCAACATGCCCGAGTCCATCGTTGCCATGCTTGCCGCAACAAGTCTTGGGGCAGTCTGGTCCTCCTGCTCCCCGGATTTCGGTATCAAAGGGGTGCTGGACCGGTTCGGTCAGACCCGGCCCAAGGTATTGTTCACGGCAGACGGTTACTTCTTCAAGGGCAAACCCATTGATAGTATCGAGCGGATCGCCGGTATTGTGAAGGAACTGCCCTCCATCGAAAAAATCGTGGTCATCCCCTATGTCAGTGAGACCCCGGACATCTCTGCGTTGCCCAACGCGGTCCACTTCAGTGATTTCAAGGCCCCGGATGCCCAAGAGATCGCCTTTGCCCAGATGGATTTCGACGATCCCCTTTACATCATGTACTCTTCGGGCACCACAGGGCTGCCCAAATGCATGGTCCAGAGTATCGGCGGGGTCCTGCTCCACCAGAAAAAAGAACTGGTCCTGCACACCGACCTCACCGAGGAAGACACCATTTTCTACTTCACCACCTGCGGTTGGATGATGTGGAACTGGCTGACCACCTCGCTCAGCACAGGGGCCACCCTGGTACTCTACGACGGCAATCCCTTCCACCCGGGTCCGGACGCCCTCTGGCAGATGGCGGAAGAGGAAAAGATAACGGTCTTCGGCACCTCCGCCGGTTATATCGAAGCCTTGAAAAACGCCGGGGTAAAACCCAAAGACGGATTCGATCTCAGCCATCTTAAATCCGTCCTGTCCACCGGTTCTCCCCTGTCTGTGGAGAACTTCAACTTCATTTACGATCATGTAAAGACAGATCTGCAGCTGGCATCCATATCCGGCGGCTCTGACCTCAACGGCTGCTTTGCCCTGGGCAACCCCATGGGGCCGGTTTATGAAGGTGAACTGCAGTGCCGGGCCCTTGGCATGAAAGTGTTTGCCTTTGATCCGGACGGTAAGCCGGTGATTGATGAACAGGGGGAACTGGTGTGCACCGCCCCCTTCCCCTCCATGCCCATTTATTTCTGGGGGGATGAAGACGGCGCCAAGTACCATTCGGCCTACTTTGCCCACTACCCCAATATCTGGACCCACGGCGATTTTGTGAAGGTGACGGAAAGGGGCGGCATGGTCATGTTCGGCCGGTCCGACGCCACCCTGAACCCCGGCGGGGTCCGTATCGGCACGGCAGAGATCTACCGCCGTCTGGACGCCATGTATGAAATCGACGACTCTGTCGTGGTGGGCCAGCCTTGGAACAACGACGTTCGGGTGATCCTGTTTGTTAAACTGGCTAACGGCCTTTCTCTGACCCCTGAGCTTGAAAATCAGATCCGGTCGGATATCCGCCAGCACGCCTCCCCCCGCCATGTACCGGCCAAGATCATTGAAACCCCGGATATCCCTTACACCCTGAACATGAAAAAGGTGGAACTGGCGGTCCGGCATATGATAGAAGGCAGGGAGGTGAAGAACAAGGATGCCCTGAAGAATCCCGAATCCCTGGACTTCTTCGGCACCTGCCCGGAGTTAAAAATCTGATACTGAAAACCTGATTGCGGGAAGCACCATATGACCTCTGTCGAAAACCACTATGCCTGCCCGGATCTTGCCCAGAAGATCCGGGCAGCCTTTGAACAATCCGGCAAACCCATCCGGGATATTTCCATCCGTGATCTGGGTCCTGTGGACCAGCTCCATACGGGTGGCGCCCCTGCCACACTGGCATTAATGAAAAAAGCCGGGCTCCCGGAAGCGTCCCGAATCCTTGACGCCGGCTGCGGTATCGGCGGGTCTTCCCGTCTCCTGGCAGATACCTTCGGCTTTAAGGTCACGGGTATAGATCTGGTTGCGGACTTTGTGGAAACCGCCCGGATGCTTTCAGAATGGGCCGCACCGGAATCGGATACGGACTTCGACCAGGGTTCGGTCACGGACCTGCCCTACGAAGCAAACACATTTGATGCGGTGCTCTGCCAGCATATTTTGATGAATATACCGGACAAAAAGACATCACTGAAGGAATTCCACCGGGTGCTTCGTCCCGGTGGGAAACTCATTCTCCATGAAATCACCGACGGTGAAGGCCCGGCGCCTGAGATGCCGGTTCCCTGGGCTTCGGATGCAGCCACCTCCTTTCTGGTAAACTGGACCCATTTGGAAGATCTCCTTGCGGATACCGGTTTCACCCAAACCTT
>JAKSBB010001054.1 GCA_022361315.1 Desulfobacterales bacterium | reverse complement strand
GCGGGCGGCGACTGGTGGTCGGGTAGGAGGCCCATGTCCTGGCAGAGGGCCTGGACGATGAGGACGTGTCGGACGTAGTTTTCTGCGCCGTCTTCCTTGGCGTAGTTCATGCCGTAGGGCCAGAAGTGAGACCGGTCGCCGCGGATGACGGCTTTGGGTCCGTTGAATTGTTTGACGAGTGCGTTGGCGCGGGGGCCTGTCCAGGCGCCGTCTTTGAGCATCTGTTTCCACTTCCGGTGGGTGCCGATGCCGAGGGTGTGTGAGATTTCGTGGAGCGCGGTGCGTTTGGAGAAGGCGTGTCCGAAGCGGATGGAGCCGTTGATGTTGCCGTCGGCGGTTTTGATCTTGGGGTTGTATGTGACGCGGATCTGTTTGGAGAGGTAGGTGTGTTGGTTGTAGAGGTCGACGGCGAAGTCCATGGAGTTGGTGATCTTCTTTCGGATTTCGGGTGGCCAGGAGTCGGGGTCGCCGACGAGTTTGTAGGTGATGTTTCCTTTTTGTTTGTTGAGGATGGCTTGTGCCTGATCGATGCGTCGTTGCTGTGCGGGGGTGGGGCGTTTGAGCGTGGCGAGGTTGAAGAGTCGGCCGGCGGTGTTGTTGTCGTGGGGTTTGAGTGTGACGGTGATGGTTTTCTTTCCGCGTGTGAGTGCGGGGGGGATGGGTGTTTCGACTTCGAAGAAGCGGCCGGGTTTGTGTCCGGTGAGTTGTTGAGTGACGAGGAGTGTGCTGTCGATGAGGATGTCGAAGGTGCGTTTGCCGGTGTCCGTGCCGGAGTATGTTGCGCCCAGGTGCATGGGGTAGGCGGGGTAGACGGCGAGTTGGTAGGAGAAGGGGCCGTCTTTTGAGACGCGGAAGGGGCGTTGTTTGTGTGTGCCGGTGGTGGCGTTGCCGGGTGAGAGGTTGTGGGCTTTTTCGGAGTCGGTATCGCCGGGTGTGAGTTCGTCGATGAGGCGATCGGCGCGGAGGCGATCGAGCGTGGCCTGGGCCTGTGCGATGCGGTCCTCGCTGGAGCGGGGTGTATCGGCGACGGCGAGGGCGGCGACGAAGAATGCGGCGAGGCAGAGGGTGAGGGATGTC
>JAKSBB010001296.1 GCA_022361315.1 Desulfobacterales bacterium | reverse complement strand
TGACGGCCAGGACAACCCCTTCATCACCGTCAACGCCATGAAGTTCTACGAAATCCAGAAATATGTCACCACCATCCGTTACCTCTTCTCCCTTGAGCCCATCATCATGTCCGAGGAACTTTTCCAGGCCCAGAGCCCGGAAATGCAGAAGATGATTCTGGACGCAGGTAAAGAAGCCACTGCTTACTCCAAGGAATGGCTGATGAACACCGAAGCCTCTATTAAGGCCTCCCTGGTTGAAAAGGGCATGGTCATCACCGAGGCTGCCGACGGTGAAAAAGCCTGGATCGAGAAGGCCACCCAGGCCGTATGGCCCAAATACTATGACAGCATCGGCGGGAAAGATAAACTTGAAAATGCCCTGAAAATTCTGGGCAGAAGCCTCTAAGCCTCTTGCTGTATACCGTTAGACCCCGCCGTGTTTATGAGGGCTCCCTCATAAACACGGCGGCTTTAAGGCTGCACCGAAACCACAAGGGAACCCTATGACACCCAAACAAGTCCTTTTAAAACTGCTGGATAATTTTGAAAGTTACGCCTGCCAGTTTCTTCTGGCATTTTTTGTTGTCCTGCTCTTTATTCAGATTTTACTCCGGGAATTTTTCAGCTACTCCATTTCCTGGGGAGAAGAACTGGCCACCTATCTATTTGTCTGGTTTGTTTTCCTGGGGGCAAGCTATGCCTGCCGCCTGGGGGCGCACAACCGGGTTACATTCCAGTTCAAAATTCTGCCCAAAAAAGTTGCTGTCGGCATTGAAGCCCTGGCAGACCTGATCTGGGTGATGTTCAACATCTACTTTATCTACCTGAGCTATAAATTTGTCTTCGTGAAGATGAACCTGTTCTGGAAATCCCAGACCATGGGCATTCCCATGAAGTATTTCTATATGATCCTGCCCTTTGCCTTCACCCTGATGGCGGCCCGGGTGATCCAGATCAACTGGATGCGGTTTGTCCGGGGAGAAGAAATTAAGGACCCGGATGCCATCGATATGGATGAAATAGAAGCCACAATGACATCCGACGCAGATACGGCCAACCAGAAACCCCAGGCATCGAAGAATCAGGAGATGAAGTAGTGGAAACATCCATCGTTTTTGTTTTATTCGGCACCTTTATCGGTCTGCTGCTCATCGGCGCCCCCATATCCATTTCCCTGGGTGTTTCCGCAGTGACCGCCTTTTTAACCCTTGATGACAACCCCATCAAACTCGTTCAGATTGCCTTTACCTCGGTGGGGTCTTTTCCCCTCATGGCGCTGCCGGCCTTTATTCTGGCAGGGTCGCTGATGGAGGCGGCGGGGGTTTCAAAACGCCTGGTGAACCTGGCGGAATCCTTTGCCGGGCCTATGACCGGCGGCATCTCCTGCGCCACGGTTGTGGCCTGTATGTTCTTCGGGGCCATTTCCGGCTCCGGCCCTGCCACCACGGCGGCCGTAGGTATGCTGATGATTCCTGCCATGATGAACCGGGGCTACGATAAGGGATATGCATCAGCCATCACCGCCTCTTCAGGGGGCTTGGGGGTTGTGATCCCGCCATCCATTCCCATGGTAATTTTCGGGATTTCCGGTATGAGCATCATGCCGCCGCCGGAAGCTGTGGCAGAGTTCGGTGCGTTTCAGTCCGTCTCCATCCCCAAACTTTTTGTAGCGGGATTTTTCCCCGGGCTGGTTATTTCCGTCAGCCTGATGATCATGAACTATTTCCTCTGTAAAAAACATGGGTATAAGGGACTGACCGACCGCTGGTCCGGGTCTAAAATCGTTGAGGCCTTCACCAGCGGATTCTGGGCCATTCTGGCACCGGTGGTAATCCTGGGCGGGATTTACTCAGGCCTGTTCACCCCGACGGAATCGGCCATCGTGGCGATTTTCTACACCCTGTTTGTTGGTTTCTTTATTCATAAAGAGCTGAAGTTCAAGGCCATCATGAAGGCATTGGAAACCACCACCTGGCTCACCGGCCGCGTGTTGCTGATCCTGTTCACAGCCACGGTGTTCGGTCGCCTTCTGGTGGAAAACCAGATCCCGGCCATCATTGCCAAGGCCATGCTGGACATCACCACCAACCCCTATCTCATCTGGGCCATGATCATCTTTTTCCTGCTATTTGTGGGCATGTTCATGGAGACCCTGGCCACCATCATGATCCTGACGCCGGTGCTGCTGCCGGTGATGTACAATCTGGGGATCGACCCG
>JAKSBB010001061.1 GCA_022361315.1 Desulfobacterales bacterium | reverse complement strand
GCCAGAAAATCCGCTGAAACACCCACACAAACAGGGGCGCCAGGATCGCCAGGCGCAACCAGAAATGCATACCCAGCCGGGTACCGACGGTACCAACAGCATCGCTGTCCTTCGACATGCTCACCGTGCTCATCCGTGCAGATCCTCTACACCAAATCGATCGGGGAGATAGAACGGGGCCTGTGCTCCTGCCTCCTGACCTCGATCTCAACCGATACGCTCTCTCGGGCCGCGCGGTTCACCATTTTCACAACATTCCGCACAACCCAAATCCGGCCGTTTTCAGGCCAATTTCAAGCCTCGTCAGTTGTTGCGGCTGACCGCACCGAACACGTCCGTGCCGAAATTGCGATCCAGCAGGAAACCGAATCCGTACGACACACGGAAACCGTTGCGGGCCACCGCCGCAAACGTCGCCGGCAGGTTCGTACCAATAATGATCTGGTCATCCGGCTTCAGGAACAGGTCCGGATGCACGCCCTCAAAAATCGCACGCGTGTTCAATCGAACCGTCGCCTCCGTGTTGTGGTCGATGCGACGCACCAGGTCCACACGCTCCGGCACCGCCAGCGGGCTGAAACCACCCGCAGACAGGATCAGCTGACGCAACGTCAGGCGATTCTTGCCCGGCAGGGCGTAAGTACCGGGACGAGCGATCTCGCCGGCGATAAACACGTTGCCCGATTCCGGAGCCGGGACGCGGATGATGTCACCCGGACGCACCACGATGTTGTACTTCGCCTGGCCCTCCATCAGGGCACGAGCGTCAATCTCAATCACACGCTGCGTCACCAGCTGCTCCGCAGGCGGCACACCACCCTCAAGCTCAACCCCCTCTTCATCAACCGGCCCGCGCGACTGCACCATCACCCACTCGCCGTTGATATTCACCCACCGGCCCGGTCCCTCCCGCTCTGCGTCTTCCAACGCCTCGTCGAGACTCGGCACCGCTTCCCCGTCGAGCTCCTCGGCGTCTTCTTCCACCGTCGCATCCAGGTCTTCGCTCAACTCCTCCAGCAACGCCGCGGTGTCGATCACCTCTTCACCCGACGCACCGTTGCCCTCCGGTCCCATCGGCGGCTCCGCCGCGCCCGGCGCGACCTCGT